>JAOPYP010000247.1 GCA_025964635.1 Actinomycetes bacterium
GGGCCGGCCGGCCGGCCTTCACCTTCGCGCGCGGGCGGCCCGGCAGCGGCCGCGCGCGCCGCACGACTGTGCACCCGGCCACCGTAAGCGGGCTGTGGGTGGCCGCCGTCCTCGGGCGTTATACGACGGTCCGCTGCCAGCTGGCCGCCCCGGAGGCAGTCCGTCTCATCGCGGTCGCACGGCCCGCCTGCCGGCTCGCACCCGTCACCGCCTGGCCCGCACGACGGTGACCACCCCTTCCGGCACCAACGGCTCTATCGCCGTGCCGGCCTACGGCGCCGCGAACCCGATCCGGCGGTCATCAGTACGGGCGCGCGCCCAGGGCCAGGGTGGGCAACTCGGCCATGGGCGCGCAGCTCCAGCGGGGCACCACGGGCTCAGCGGGCACCGCGGGCCCGGCGGGCCACCACGGCCCGCGCGATCAGCGACAGGACGAGGATGCCCAGGATGAGAACCAGGGCGCCCGTCCAGGCCCGGGCCTGCTGGGCCGGGAACGGGGACCGTGAGTTGGCGAAGATCTCCAGGGTCAGCGCGGCCTCCGGCCCGTTGAAGGATCCCCAGCCCGCCAGCAGCTGATTGCCGAACGCGGTAAGCAGCAGCGGAGCGGTCTCCCCGGCGGCGCGGGCGATGGCCAGCAGCACCCCCGTGGTGATGCCGGGCAGGGCGGTCGGGAGGATTACCGAGACGATCGTGCGCCACCGGCGCACGCCGAGGGCCAGCGCGGCCTCCCGCAGCGCTCCGGGAACGAGCCGCAGCGCCTCCTCTGAGGTGCGCACGATGATCGGCAGCATCAGGATCCCGAGCGCGAGGCCGCCCGCCCAGCTGGAGAAGGAGTGCGTCACCAGGACGATGGCCGTGAACACGAAGATCCCCACGAAGATGGACGGGATCCCGGTCATCACGTCGGCGAAGAACCGCACCACGGTGGCCAGCGGGCCACGGGGGTCGTACTCGGACAGGTAGACGGCCGCGAGCACCCCGATGGGCACGGACACCACCGAACCCAGCGCGACCATCTTGATCGTGCCCCGGATTCCGGCCCCGAATCCGCCCCCGCTGGCCGTCGCGACAAACGGCTCCGGCTGGGTGAAGAAACTCGCCGAGAGCTGGCCGGCCCCCTTCACGATGACATCGGCCAGGATGAAGCCGAGCGGGATGATCGCCACCAGGACCGCGACGATCATGGCTCCCGTCATGATCCGGTCCCGGCGGTGCCGGGCGGCCAGCGAGCTCATGTGAGCCTCCCCCGCCGCTGGATGATGAGCCTGGCCGCGACGTTGATGACCAGGGTGATCACGAACAGCACGACGCCCAGGGCGATGAGCGCCGCCTTGAACAGGGGCAGGCTCGCGGCCTCGTTGAACTGCAGGGCGATGTTGGCCGCGATCGTCGACCCCTGCTGGAACAGGTGCGGCGTGATCTTGTTCGGGATGCCGCCGATCAGGTAGGCGACGGCGATGGTCTCGCCCACCGCCCGCCCGAAGCCCAGCATCACCGCGGCCACCACGCCGGGGCGGGAGCGGGGCAGCACCGCGAGCCTGATCATCTCCCATCTGGTGGCGCCGAGCGCCAGCGCGGACTCGCGCTCATCGGCCGGGACGGTCCGGAAGATCTCCCGGCTGATCGCCGAGATGATGGGGGTGATCATCAGGGCCAGGATCACCCCGGCCGTGGCGAAGTCCCGGCCCGACGCGAACTGGGAGAACAACGGGATGAAGCCGAGATGGCTGGACAGCCACTGCCAGATGGGCGTGACGAACGGGACGAGGACGAAGACCCCCCACAGCCCGTACACCACGCTCGGCACCGCAGCCAGGAGATCCACCAGGTAGCCCAGCCAGGTCCCCAGGCCCGGCGGGGCGGCCTCGGTCAGGTACAGCGCGATGAGCACCGAGACCGGGACGGCCAGCACGAGGGCGATGACCGAGGTGACGAGGGTCCCGTAGATGAAGGACAGCCCCCCGAACTGATTGACGTTCGGGTTCCAGTTGTTGGCCGTGACGATGCTGATCCCGGAATGAGAGAAGGCCGGCCACGCCGCCCAGGTGGTCCGGATCAGCATCCCGGCCAGCAGGATCAGCACGATGCACGCGCAGGCGGCGGTCGCGAACCGGAACAGGGTGTCTGCGGGCCGCCTGGCCCTCCGGCGGCCGGCGGCCAGGCGGCCCGCAGAGAGTACGGTCATGGCGCCTCGAGCCCCAGCTCAGTGCACGGTCTTGAGCGCGGCCAGGTCCAGCGAGACCAGCTTGGACGGCAACGGGGCATAACCAAGCTTGGGAGCCTCGCCTTGCTGGGCCGACGCCAGGTCCCAGTGCAGCCAGGCCTTCAGCTCGCTGCCCGTGGCCGTGTTCTTCTGCTTCTGGGCGATCAGGATGTAGGTCGGGGTCACCAGGGGGTAGGCCCCGCTGGCGGAGGAGTTGACGAGGCTGAACGTCAGCTCGGTCACCTTAGTCGGGTACGTGGCGGCCGCGGACGCCGCGTTGGTGGAGGCCGTGGACGGCGCGACGAACTGGCCCGAGGCGTTCTTCATCGACGCGAACGGGATGTGCCCCTGGGTGGCGTAGCCGTACTCGACATAACCGAGGGAGCCCTTGGTCTGCTGGACGGCGGCCGCCACGCCCGAGCTGCCCGTGGCCCCGGTGCCGGTGGGGAAGCTCGGCGTCTTGCTCGCGCCGACCTGGCTCGCCCAGGTGGGGGAGATAGCCGACAGGTAGGACGTGAAGGCGTAGGAGGTGCCGGACGAGTCCGACCGCTCCACCGGCTGGATCGCGTCCGACGGCAGCGTGACCCCGGGGTTCAGCTTCTTGATGGCCGGGTCATCCCACTTCTTGATGGTGCCGAGGTAGATGCCCGCCAGCGCGGGCCCGTCGAGTTTCAGGTTCCGGACGGCCGGCTCGTTGTAGATGATCGCTATCGCACCGATGATCATCGGGATGTGCAGCGCGATGCTCCCCACGCCGGCCTGAGCGGCCGCCTGCTCGGTGCTGGTCATCGGAGCGTCCGTGGCACCGAAGTTCACCACGCCCTGCGTGAACTCCGAGATGCCGCCGCCCGAGCCGATGGCCTGGTAGTTGATCTGGGTGCCGTGGCTCGCCTTGTACTGGCCCGCCCATTGCTGGTACATGGGCGCTGCGAACGTCGAGCCAGCACCGTTAATGGTCGAGGAGCCCGAGCCCGTCGTCGACCCGCTGGACGAACTGCACGCGGCCCCTCCTAGCAGGATGGCCACTGCGGCGACGCCCGCGGCCACCCGGCGTGAGATGGGCCCTCCCGGCACGATCCTCATGACAGCTCCTCCTGGCCTGATGGCCCATCCCGCGCCTGCCTGCGCGGCCGGAGTTATGGACGGGTGAATTGGCTTGATTGCTCTCATCGCGGGATAAAGGCCATTCCGTGCGGGTTGTTCATGCCGACGATGATCGGGGTGATCTGCCCGCTGCCGAGGCTGACCGTGCCGACGAAGCTGATGATGGTGGAGTCATTCGGCGCCGCCGTGAGCGGAGTGCCGGTGACCCACAGATTCGAGCAGGCCGAGAACACCCCGGAGGCGTTGTCCGCGATGATCATGCAGCCATTCGGCGACGTCGGCCACACCGTGTCATCCACCGGGGTTCCCACCGGCAGGACCTTGACCTTCTGCGAAGCCGTCCCCGGGTGGCTGATGAACAGCAGCTGCTGGTCCCCCTGGGAGTCCAGCACCAGATTGCCCTGGGGGTCGATCATCATGGAGTCCGGGTCGGTGAGGGGCATGGTGATGCTCGTGACCGGAGGATTGAGGGTGGTCCCCGTCGCGCCGCCCTTCAGCACCGGGGTCAGGGTGGCCTTGGTCCCGGAGATCGTGACCTTGTCGAGGGCCGGGAACACGTTCTTCCCGGCGCTGTTGAGCGTGGGGTTGGACGCGTCGATGAACGCCATCCCGTTCAGGAACTGGATGTCGTCGAAGCCTCCGCCGTGCGGCGTCTTCGGCAGCGTGATCTGCGTAGGGGTGCTGCTGGACGGGGTGATGGTGTAGAGCCGGGGGTTTCCGTCCTCGTTGCACATCACCCACATCTGGCCGGTGCCCGGGTCCATCCGCATGCCGTCGGTGTGGCACCCGGTCCCGGCCGCCGGACCGCCGATGCTCCACGTCTTCACCAGCGCGCCGCTGGTGGTGTACTCGCCGATCGTGCTGGACTTGTTGTCCAGGCCGTCCTTGGCCGTGATGTTCTGCCAGCCGATCCAGATCTTGCCGCCGGCGTAGACCACGCTGTCCGGATGGTTGGCCTTCGACGTAGCCGGGATGATCAGGCAGACCTTGTACCCGCTAAGGGCGGCCACGTTCGAGACCTGCGAGGCCGATTGACAGCCGCTGCTGTTCGCTGAGGTGGTCGTGGCCGTGCCGCCCGAGCTGGCTGAGCTGCTCGAGCAGGCCGCGACCGCGAGCCCCAGGGCCGCCGTGGCCGCCGCGGCCTTGGTGAGCGTGCTGAACGTCTTCACCGGAATACCTCTTTCTAGTGCCCGGCGTTCTGCTGAGGAGGCCAATACGTCGTGGTGCCGAGGAGGCCAATAAGTTCTGGGCAGGCTGAACTAGCCTCAAAGCCACGGTGTTTTCGCGGGCCGCTTTACTTATTACGTGGTCAGGTGTGGCCTGCCCGAGGCGGAAGGGGTTTATTGTGGGCCGCGCTTCCAGGGCAGCCAGTTACCGGGCTGCCCTGTGGCCACGAGTCTTACGACACAACATGGCCGGCAGGTGAAATCCGGGACCGCTGTAGGTAAAGAAAGTACATCTAACTGCTACATATTCTGTAGAGGTTGCCCGATCGAGCTGGCCAGCAGTAGTACCTGCTCCGTTAGCCTGGCGTTCGCTCAGGGTTTACCCGGGCTATTCGCCTGGGCCCGCACGGTGTCCTATTATTCGCGGTACCTGACGGCCGCGATGGGGCTAGCGCAGACTGTGCGCCGTTCTGTTTTTCCGCGTGGTTTTTCTGGGAGGTTCGCGGTGGCAATCCAGCCCGGTCCCGAGGATCTGGTCCCGGTGGGCGGCGGCCCGCCTGGCCCCCGGCCAGACGGTGCCGCCGCCTTGGTGGCCTCCGGGCTGAACGCCTGGTTTGGCTCCCTCCAGGTGCTGAAGGACATTAACCTGATCGCTCAGGCGCAGTCGGTGACGGCTCTCATCGGCCCTTCCGGAAGCGGCAAGTCCACCCTGATCCGCTGCCTCAACCGGATGCACGAGGAGGTCCGGGGCGCGAGGGTCACCGGCACGGTGCTCTTCGACGGCACCGATATCTACGCGCCCGGCACCGACCCGGTGGAAGTCCGCCGCCGCATCGGGATGGTCTTCCAGCGGCCCACCCCGTTCCCCACGATGAGCGTCCTGGACAACGCCGTGGCGGGATTGAAGCTCGGGGAGAGGCTGGGCAAGAGTGAGCTGCGCGCCCGCGGCGAGGATGCCCTCCGCAGAGCGGGCCTCTGGGACGAGGTCAAGGACCGGCTCGGCGACTCCGGGGCGGCGCTCTCCGGTGGCCAGCAGCAACGGCTGTGCATTGCCCGGGCGCTCGCCGTCCAGCCCGAGATCCTGCTCATGGACGAGCCCGCCTCCGCGCTCGACCCGGGGTCCACCCGCCGGATCGAGGAGCTGATCGAGAAGCTCAAGATCGAGTACACCGTGGTCATCGTCACCCACAACATGCAGCAGGCCACCCGGGTGGCCTCGCAGACCGTGTTCATGCTCGACGGCCAGGTCGTGGAAACCGGGCCCACCGATGTGATCTTCAGCCATCCGTCCGACAAGCGGACCGAGGACTACGTGCACGGGCGCTTCGGCTGAGCCACGGCCCGGGGCCACGCACCTCCCCGGGTCACGGAACGTCCGTATAGTGTCGAGGGATGTTCTACAGGATCCGTAGAAGCAGGCGGGGGCCGGCCTGGTGAGTACCAGCCACCTCATCACCAGCTACGGCTACTGGGCCGTGTTCGTCCTCGTCGGGCTGGAGAGCCTGGGCATCCCGCTGCCCGGTGAGACCGCCCTGATCATCGCGGGGGCCTACGCCGGCAGCACCCACAACCTGTCTCCCTGGGCCATCTTCGCCGTTGCCTCCGCGGCGGCGATCGTCGGCGACAACATCGGCTTCTGGATCGGCGGCACGGGTGGCTACCGGCTGGCCCGCGCCTACGGGCCCAAGATCCGGCTGGACGAGCGGAAGCTGAAGATCGCCCGGTACCTGTTCGACACCTACGGCCCTAAGGTCGTGTTCTTCGGCCGGTTCACGGCCCTGCTGCGCACCTACGCCGCGTTCCTGGCCGGCGCCAGCCGGATGAGCTGGCGCCGGTTCCTGCCCGCCAACGCCGCGGGCGGGATCGTGTGGGCCGGGATCTACACGACCGCGGCGTACCTCGCGGGTGACACGCTGCGCCGCGTGTCCGGCACCATCAGCGTGGTGCTCACCGTCGCCGGGGTGCTGGCCATCGTGGCCGGGGGGCTGTTCATCCGCCGTCAGATGCGCAAGCTCGCCCCCCGGGCCGAGGCCGCCTACCCCGGCCCGCTCGACTAATGGCCGCCCGGCCTGCCCGGCCCGCCTGCTCCGCTGGCCCCCACTGGTCCGGCGCCCCGTCCGCCGCTCACATCGTGCTCACATGTGGGCCGCCTAGCCTGGTGTTATGCGAGTTCTGGTCGTCGAGGATGAGGTGCGTACCGCGGCCTTGCTGAGGCGGGGGCTGTCCGAGGCCGGGTACAGCGTGGACGTCGCGGTGGATGGCCCGGATGCCGTGTGGCGGGCCAGCGAGTTCAGCTATGACGCCGTGGTGCTGGACGTCATGCTGCCCGGCTACGACGGCCTGGAAGTGTGCCGCAGGCTGCGCGGCCGCGGCCGCTGGGCCCCGGTGCTGATGCTGACCGCCCGGGACGACCTGGCCGCCCGGGTCCGCGGCCTGGATTCCGGAGCCGATGACTACCTGGCCAAGCCGTTCAGCTTCGATGAGCTCTTCGCCCGGCTCAGGGCCCTGATCCGGCGGGGCGCGCCCGAGCGGCCGACCCTGGTGCAATGCGGTGACCTGCGGCTGGATCCCGCTACCCGGCGGGTGTGGCGCGGCGACATAGAACTGGCGCTGTCTCCGAAGGAGTTCGCGCTGCTGGAGTTGTTCCTCCGGCATCCAGGCCACGTGCTGACCCGCACCCGGATCCTGGAGCACGTCTGGGACTTCTCCTACGACGGTGGCTCTAACGTCGTCGACCAGTACGTCGGCTACCTGCGGCGCAAGATCGACCGGCCGTTCGGGGTCACTCAGCTGGAGACGGTCCGCGGAGTGGGCTACCGGCTGCGGGACGCCCCGCCCGGGACGGGCTGAGCCGGCCATGTCGCTGCGGACGCGGCTCGCCCTGATCTTCGCGCTCGGCAGTGGCGCGCTGGTGACGGTGGCCGGGCTGGCCTTCGTGTGGCAGCTGCACACCTCGCTCAGCGCCGCGCTGGACAGCGAGCTGCGGGTGCGTGCGACCGCGCTGGCGGCCCAGCTGGCCACGGGGTCGCTGCCGACGTTCCCCCCGGCCAGCAGCAATCAGGCCGGCGGCCATGCCGGCCAGTCTCCCGCAGCGGAACAGATCAGCCAGGTTCTCAGGCCTGGCCGCGGCCCGCTGTACTCGTCGGGCCTGGAAGGCGCCGCGCCGCTGCTCTCCCCGGCCCAGCTCCGCCGCGCGGCCACGGGCCCGCTCACCGTCACCACCGTCATCCACGGGGAGCGGCTGCGGCTGCTGGCCAGCGAGGTCCGCTTCCGCCGGCAACCGGCCATCACCGTGGTCGCGGTGCCGACCGACGTCGCTGACACCGCGCTGGCGCGGGCCCGCCTGGCCCTGGTGATCGCGGCCCCCCTCGCCGTGCTCACCGCCGGGCTGGGCGGCTGGCTGCTGACCGGTGCGGCCTTGCATCCGGTGGCCCGCATGCGGCGGCGGCTGGAGGAGATCACCGCGCGGGACACGGGCGCCCGGCTGCCGGTCCCGGGGACCGGCGACGAGATCGCCGCCCTGGCCGTCACCATGAACGGGCTGCTCGACCGGCTTCAGCAGGCCCTGGCCCGGCAGCGCGCGTTCACCGCCGATGCCGGTCACGAGCTGCGCACACCGCTGACCGCGCTCAAGGCCGAGCTGGAACTGGCGGCCCGGCCGGGCCGGTCACGCGATGCGCTGGCCGCCGCCGTGGGGGCGGCCGCCAGCGACACCGACCGGCTGATCCGGCTGGCCGAGGATCTCCTGCTGCTGGCGGGCACCGACGAAGGCACGGCTTCCCTGGTCCGGGAAAGGACCGACATCTCCAGCGAGCTGCACGCGGCCGCGCGCCGGTTCGCGACCGCGGCCGCCGGCCGGGAGGTGGCCATCTCCGTGCAGGCGAACGGGCCGCTGCCGGTCAGCGCCGACCCGGGCCGGATGCGGCAGGTGCTCGACAACCTCCTCGGCAACGCCCTCCGGCACGCCCCGCCCGGAAGCACGGTCGAGATGACCGGCCGTCCCGCCCCGGCCGTCAGGCCGGGCGGTGGGCAGCGGCGGGTGGTCGCGGTCGAGGTCCGCGATCACGGGCCGGGCTTCCCGCCCGACTTCCTCCCGCAGGCGTTCGGGCGGTTCCAGCGGGCCGACCGGGCCCGCAGCCGGGCCGATGGTGGCACGGGCCTGGGACTGGCCATCGTGGCGTCCATCGTCCGCGCGCACGGGGGGACGGCGATCGCGGGCAACGACCCAGGCGGAGGAGCCCGGATCCGGATCGAACTCCCCCTCGATTCAGGGCAGTGACCAGGACAGAAGCGCCCTCATGTCAGTTCTCACATCGCTCTCAAACGGTCATTACATGGCCGGTGACGCACGCTCATCAGTGTCAGTAGGAATCACGCACTGAAAGGTGACACGTCATGAGGATCACGCCAAAGATCGCCGCCTTCGCTGTCGCGGGCCTCGCCCTGGCCGCACCGGCGACCGCCATGGCCGCCAGTAACGGCGCGGCCCAGCACACCGGCGCCTCGCACTCGGTGGTGGCCAGCTCCGAGCCGGCCGGCCCGGATCACGACAGCATCCAGCAGGGCGACCAGACCAGCCCCGACACCGCGTCGGGGACGGTCAAGACGACGAGCAGCACGCCCACCCCCGAGCCGTCCTCCTCCGAAGGGGAGTCCAGCACGGGGAGCGAGTCGAGCGTCTCGGACGGCCCGGGCGGCCACGCCGACGCGTCGGGGAACGTGCAGTACGAGTTCAACGGGGTCCAGTAACCCCGCCCCGGACTCCCGCCCGGCGCACGGCGACCGGGTAAGCCCAGGTGCGGGCGGCGAGCCTCAGGCTCGCCGCCCGCACCTGCGTGATCAGAGGTCCCGCATGATGTCGGCGGCGGGCCGGCGTATCGCGCGGATGACGCTGACCCCGGTAGCCACGACGGCCCCGCAGGTCACGCCGCCCAGAGCGGCCAGATAGGCCCAGGGGACGAACAGGTGCGGTGGCGGCGGGTCGAACACCCCGGTCAGGATCTTCGTGATGATGAACGACAGTGCCCAGCCGGACAGCACACCCAGCAGGGCGCCGCCGATCGTCACGAAGACGGCCTCGCTCCACACGAACGAGGCGAGCTGGCGGGATCGTGCGCCCAGTGCGGCGGCGATCGCGAACGTGCGGCGCCGCTCGACCAGCCCGAGCGCCAGCACCAGGCCAGATGCCGCGGCCGCCAGGAGGAAGGCGAACGCCAGCTCCAGCCGGGTCAGGCCGGACAGGTCCAGCGCGGTCAGGCCGGACAGCGTGACCCTGAGCTGGGTGTTGATGTCCTGGACGACCGCCCCGGACGCCGGGCCCAGGATCCGCCGGACCTCCCGGGCCACCGCCGGGGGAGAGCCATTGGCCCGGACGAGCAGGTCCTGGTACGCCGGCGATCCGGTGGCCCGGGCCACATAAGAAGCGTTAGCGATGAAAAAGGAGTCCTTGGGTGCCGTGGGGAACTCCCGGACCACGCCCGCATAGTGGAAGGGAACGATGTGGTAGGTGTGATCCCGGGCGGACTGCATCCGCAGCCGGAGCAGGTCACCCGGCCGGAGCTGGTAGTTGACCACGGTCTCCTGCGAGACCAGCACCGCGTCGGGATGCGCGGCCAGGGTGGCGAGCACCCCGGCGGCGTTGCCGCCCTGGAAGAAGGCATCTGACATCGGCGTGGCCGTGCCGATGCGCGTGGGGTTGATCCCGTACAGGTCCTGCAGGTCGTTCCCGACGTACGCGAACCGGTGCATCATCGGCTGCACCGCGGCGACGCCGTTCAGCCGGCTGGTCGCGGCCAGCGCCCCCGGGGGCAGGCCGGTCGCGGCGGTGGTGGCGGCCGTCACATCCGCCCCGTTCGTGAGCTGGGCGTCGACCCGCGACTGCTGGGAGTAGGTCGTGTTGAAGATCGCCGTGGACACCGCGAACGAGGCCGTCAGCCCGATGATCATGAGACCGCGGGACAGCAGCCGCCGCTGCCGCGACATGGAGGCGGCCACCACCCCGGCCAGTTCACCCGCCAGCGGCCGGGTGGCCCGGGCCAGCAGGGGCCGCCCGCGGCTGAGGACCGCGGTGGAGATCCGCCAGGACAGCAGCGCCGCCCCGACCCAGAGC
Organism: Actinomycetes bacterium; assembly: GCA_025964635.1. Taxonomy (GTDB): domain Bacteria; phylum Actinomycetota; class Actinomycetes; order Streptosporangiales; family Streptosporangiaceae; genus RYN-230. The sequence goes on from JAOPYP010000247.1 coordinate 10,583, forward strand.
GCCAGCGGCGCCAGGAACGTCGAGTAGTTCACCGAGATCGTCGCGACGCCTTCGGGGGCCAGCACGACCTGATACCCGCTCCGGACCGACTGCCAGAAAATGACCCCGGCCAGCGCCAGCAGCCAGACGTCCAGGTACAGCCGGGCCCACAGCGGGCGGCGGCCCCGCCCGACGACCCCGCGCGCGCCGCGTCCCGACAGGGAGCGGGCGTCCTTCCACGCGGGGAGGCCGATGGTCAGCGCGGCCAGGATCAGCCCGGCGAGCGCCGCCACCGCGGCCCAGGCGACCGCCTGCCCCAGCGTCGAGCCGAATCGCGAGGCGCCGAACGTGAGCCGGCTGGCCAGTACGGCACCGGCCAGGCCGATGCCCGAACCGAGCACGCCGACCAGCAGGGCCTCGGCCCCGGCCAGCCCCACGATGGTGCGTGGCGAGGCGCCCCGGATCCGCAGCAGCGCCTGCTCCCGGCGCCGCCGTTCCCCGCCCGCCGCGCCGATGACGGAGGTGAGCAGCGCGGCGAGGACCGCACCCGGCAGCCCGAGGAACAGGAACAGCAGTTCCGCGTACACCGCGTCGCCGCGGGCCGCGTCGAGCTGGGCGCTCAGGTTGTCACCGACGAGACCGCCGCCGACCAGCTTCGCCTCGAGGTTCTTGGCCCGGGCCATGACATCCGCGAAGGCCGTCGCGGGATCGGGGGACAGGGCGGGCGACAGCTTGACGTGGTACTGGGTGGTCACCGCCGCGGGCTGGGTGCGCTGCAGCGGCGCGAACGCGGCCTGCCACTGCGCGGCCGGGAGCAGCACGACGTTGTCCGGGGGCGCCTGCGGCGCCGCCCCCGGAACCACGCCGACCGCCTGGAACATCGAGTCCGCGGCGGGCAGGTCCACGATGCCCTGGACCGGGACCCGCAGCGGCGGCAGCCCCTGCCGCCCGATGCTGATGACCGAGCCGATGGTCGCATGCAGGTTCGCGGCGGTCTGCTGGGCGAGCAGCACCCCGCTGCGCGCCCCGAGCAGGGGCCGGATCTCGCCCGGGAAGGCGCCCGCGTAGCCGGGGGGCAGGCCGAGCACCTTGCCGGGCCCGGTGGTCTGGACCGTCCCGGCGGATGAGGCGGTGATCCCGGTCGTCGGGGCGTAGCCGACCGGCACGCTCCTGACGACGCCCGGGGCGGACGCGATCGTCCGGCCGGCCGTGGCCGGATTCGTGCCGGGCGCGAGCTGAACCTGCCAGTCCACGATCACGCCCGCGACGGCCTGCTTGGTCATGTGCGCCTTGCTCGAGGCGAAGAACGCGCCGAGTGAGCCGAGCAGGGCCACGGCGATGGCGACCCCGATCACGGCGCCCGCCAAACGGGCCGGCCTGCGCTTGAGCAGGCCCCACAGCCAGGTCAGAGCGTACATGAGGTTCCCGTCTGGAGAATTCGCTCGGTCATGGTCCAGCGCAGCGGCAGCCGGTCGGCCATGGCCTGGTCGTGGGTGGCGACGACCAGCGCCGTGCCGGCCGCCTCGACGTGGCGGAACAGCACGTCCATCAGCCCCGCCGCGGCGGCGCGGTCCAGCTGCCCGGTCGGCTCGTCGGCCAGGATCAGCCGTGGTTCACCCATCAGCGCCCGGGCCATGCCGGCCCGCTGGGCCTGGCCGCCGGAGATCTCCTCGGGCAGCTTCGACGCCACCTCGGCCAGCCCGAGCTGCTCGATTAGGGCCTGGGCCGCCGCCGCGGCCGTGGCCTCCGCGGTGCCCGCGAGCAGCGCCGGCAGGGCCACGTTCTCGGCCACCGTGAGCGGGGGCAGCAGGCTGGGTCCCTGGAAGGCCAGGGCGACCGGGCCGGGCCGGAGATCCTCGGCCCGTCCGAGGGCGGGCCACTCGATGACCCCGGCCGACGGCTGGTCCAGCGCCGCGATTATGTGCAGCAGGGACGTCTTGCCGCTGCCGGACGGCCCGACCAGGGCGATGCGGTCGCCCGCGCAGATCTCGAACGTCGCGTCCGCGACCGCGACCACCGGGCGCTGGCCGTTGCCGAACTCGCGCCGGAGCCCCTTGGCGCGCACCAGGACGTCATTCATCGGTGACCCTTCCGTCGACCATCCGCACGATCCGGTCGGCGGACGCGGCTACCCGCTCGCTGTGCGTCACGACCAGGACCGCTTTCCCGCGGTCCGCCCGGCCGCGCAGCAGCTCCAGTACCTGGGCCTCGGCCTGCCGGTCCACCTCACCGGTGGGCTCGTCGGCCAGCAGGACCGGCGGATCGTTAGCCATGGCCACGGCCAGGCCGGCCCGGGCGCTTTCGCCGCCGGACAGGGTGCTCGGCCGGGCCGAGGCGCGCTCTCCCAGGCCCACGTCGTCGAGCAGGGTCTGCCCGTCGGGACGGCTCCGCCCACCAGCCCCGGGGCCGCTCCAGGTCCCGGACTCTGGGTGGCCTCGCGGCTCCCCCACCGGTTCCTTCACCACCGGTTCCTTCACCACCAGGGCCTGCGCGGCCCGGATGTTCTGCACCACGCTGAGGTGCTCCAGGAGGTTGCCCGACTGCAGCAGCATGCCGATCCACCGGGCCCGCAGCCTGGCCCGGGTGGCTTCGTCCCGCCGGCTGATCCGCTGCCCGGCGATCGTCACGTGCCCGCCGTCCGGCTCGTCCAGCCCGGCCAGGCAGGCCAGCAGGGTCGACTTCCCGCTCCCGGACGGGCCGACCACGGCGACCATCTCGCCCGCGTGCACGCTGACGGACACCCCGCGCAGCGCGAAGGTCTCGTCGTCACCGATGTGGTAGAAGCGGTACAGTTCGCGCCCGTCGATCAGCGGCCGGGCCTGCGCGGTTACTTCCACCGGAAACTCTCCGAGACGATGCGCCACGGATCGACGTTGTCCGACCCGACCGCGGACGACAGGTCGATGACGGCCCCCCGTCCGTGGCGGTAGAGCTCGAACCGCTCGATCACCAGCCGGTACTGCCGTCCGGTGACCCCGTTGGGCGGGCTGTTGACCTGGTAGATGGTCTCGACCGCCGGGCCGCCGGCCAGCTTCACGGCCCGCACCGACTGCAGCCGGAAGGCCAGGGACTTGGCCTTCAGCGCCGGGACGGCGGTGGCCTGGACGGAGTGGACCGTGGGCGGGGCGGCCAGGGGCATCCACGCGACGCTGATGGAGTTCAGGTTGCTGGTGAACGTCGAGCTGGCCGGGGTGGTCTTCCGCGACCAGCCCTCGGGCACCTTGATCAGGAGATGCCCGGGTGGCGACTGGTAGGTCACGTAGACGGTGGTGTCCGGGATGTCCCCGGGAGGGTTGCTCTCGGCGGCGACCGGGGCCTGGGAACCGCCCGGGCCCGGGCTGGAGGTGCCCGGGGTGGAGGGGGCCGGGGCGGAGGCCTTGGTGGTCCCGGCCACGGGGGTGGCGGACCCGGAGTTCCCGCAGGCGGCCAGCGCGGAGAGGAGACCCGCTGCGGTCAGGGCGATGCCCAGCCGCCGGGCCATGGGTGGGTTGCTGCTATCAGGCATGCCCCGGTTTTTACCGGGGGGCAGATGAAGCGACGATGAAGCCGCCGCGGCCCGGATCAGCCGGAGGAGGCTGAGGCGGAACTCAGGCCGGCGCTGGGAACCGGCAGACGATCGAGGGCCAGGATCATGGTGACCCGGGCCCCGCCCGGCACGTTCTCCGCGGTGGCCCTCCCGCCGTGCGCCCGCGCTACCGCCTGGACGATGGCCAGTCCCAGCCCGGCCCCAGAGTGCGACGTGACGTCAGTCTCACCCCGGACGAACGCCTCGAACGCCCGGGGCAGCAGGGCATCGCCGAAACCCGGTCCGGTGTTCTCCATCCGGACCGTCGCCACCTCACCGGACACGGTCGCGCCGACCCGGATCAGCCCGCCGGTCTCCGGGCCGTAGCGGATCGCGTTGTCCAGCAGGTTGTCGAGCGCCTGGCGGACCCGCATGGGATCGACCGGGATCTCCATCGCCGGGGCGGCGCACTCGATCCGCACCCCCCGGTCCTGGGCCCGTGCCCGGTGGCCCGCGCAGGCGCGGCTGAGCAGATCCTGCAGGGAGGTGCTCATCCGGTGGATGCGGAAGCCGCCCGCCCGGGCCCGGGACAGCACCAGCAGGTCCTCGGCCAGCCGGGCCAGCCGGTCGGTCTCCTCTGACGCGCTCCGCAAGGCCGCTTCGAGCTCCCGGGCCTCCCGGGGACGCGACAAGGTCAGGTCCAGTTCGGCCTTCAGGATGCTGAGCGGCGTCCGCAGTTCGTGGCTCGCGTCATCGAGCACGCGCTGTTCCCGGTCTCTCGCGTCCTGCAGCCGGTCGAGGAGCGAGTTCAGGGTCCGGCCCAGCCGGGCGATCTCGTCTTTCGCGGCCGGTACCGGGAGTCGCCGGCTGGGCTGGGACACCGAGATCGCGGCGGCCTCCCGGCGCATGCGCTCGACGGGCCGCAAGGCGGCCCCGGCCAGCACCCAGGCGGCCAGGCAGGCCAGGGCCAGCGCAGCCGGGCCGGCCGTCTCCAGCAGCAGCCGGAGGCTGGCCAGCGTCTGGCTGACCTCGGTCATGGCCGACCCGACCACCACGAAGAGCGGCTGCCCCTCGGTGGTCGGCAGGACGAACGCCCGGAGGACGGGGCGGCCCGGCGCCGCGGGGATGGCCATGAACTGCGGTTCGCGGATGGCCCGCAGCGCCGCAGCGGACAGGGTCGGTCCCGCGAGCCCGCGGGATATCTGCACCTGGCCGGCGGGCGTGAGGATCTGGGTCAGGCCGCCAGCCCAGCTGTCGGGTGTATCCAGGCCGGCCGGCCCGGCCCGGCCGATCCCCGAGGCGATCACCTCCGCCCGGGTCCGCAGCGCGGAATCGGCGGTCCGGACCAGCTCCGCCTGCAGCCGCGCGTACACGAAGAAGCTGAGCGCCGCGAGGATCAGGGCGATGCTCGCCGCCGAGGCCAGCGTGACCCGGACGCGGAGCGGGACGCGCCTCATGCGCGGAGCCGGTAGCCCGCGCCGCGGATGGTCTCGATCGACTGCGTGCCGAAGGGCCGGTCGATCTTGTCCCGCAGGATCCGCACGTACACGTCCACGACGTTCGAGTCACCCGCGCCCGCGAAGTCCCAGACGTGCTCCAGGAATCTCGCCCGGGAGATCACCTGGGCCGGGTGCCGCATGAAGTACTCGAGGATGGCGAATTCCTTGGCCGCCAGGCTGATCGCCGTGGTTCCCCGGCAGACCGTGCGCGCCGCGGGGTCGAGCCGGAGGTCGCCCACCGCCAGGATGGCCGGCCGCTCGCCCGGGTTGCGCCGGACCAGGGCCCTGACCCGGGCCCGGAGTTCCTCGATGCTGAACGGCTTCGTGAGGTAGTCGTCGGCGCCGACGTCCAGGCCGCGCACCCGGTCCGGGACTGCCTCGCGGGCGGTCAGCATGAGGATCGGCATCCAGCGCGCCCGTTCCCGGAGCTGCCGGCAGACGTCGAAGCCGTCGATATCCGGCAGCCCGATGTCCAGGATGACCGCGTCGAAGTCGCACTCGCTGGCCATCCACACGGCCTCGTTGCCGGTGGCCTGGACGTCGACCGCGTACCCGTCCTCACGGAACGCCCGCTGCAGCAGGGTCGCCATCTTGGCTGTGTCCTCGACGACTAGGAGGCGCACAGCCGTGCCTCCCCTGCAGTGCGTCCGCGCACGGTACTCCCTCACTCTGGCCGGCAGGCGCTGAGGTCACCGAGCGTATACACGACGGCCCGTGCGCACGGCCAGATGCGCGGAGCGCCCTCCCACGTGACCCTAGGCCGGGAACATGAGAGATTCGTGAACGGCCTTCACGGCGCCCGCCTGACCCGGCCCGGATCCTCTCTAGGATCACCAGGTATGCCAGAACCGACCGCCGGGGTCGTCGAGATCTTCACGGATGGTGCGTGCTCCCCCAATCCGGGCCCGGGCGGATGGGGAGCCATCCTGCGGTATGGCCGCCATAGCAAGGAGATCTACGGCGGGGAGCCGGCGACCACGAACAACCGGATGGAAATCATGGCGGCCATCCAGGGGCTGGAGAGCCTGACCCGGCCGTCGGCCGTGCACGTGCACACCGACAGCGAGTACCTGCGCAAGGGCATCACGCAGTGGCTGCCCACCTGGAAGCGCAATGGCTGGCAGACCACGGAGAAGAAGCCAGTCAAGAACGCCGACCTGTGGATGCGGCTGGACTCAGCGACCCGGGACCACGCCGTTCAGTGGTTCTGGGTCAAGGGTCACGCGGGACATCCGGAAAACGAGCGCGCCGACGAGCTGGCCGGCCGTGGGTCCGCGGAAGCCGCCGCTCACGACCCGGCCGCGTGCCGCCCGGACGTGTCCGCCGCCGGCTCGGCCCGGCGCGCCCGCAGGTAACGCCACACGGCGATGGCCAGGGCGATCACCACGATGGCGGCGATGATGTAGGTCGGGCCCTTGAAGCCGTCGACGATCGAGTGCCAGTTGGCGCCGACCGCGTAGCCGGCGTAGGCCAGTGCCGCCGTCCAGGGGATGCAGCCGATGGTGGTGTAGATCCCGAACCGGACCGGGTCCATGTCCGCGATGCCCGCGGGCAGCGAGATGAAGGTCCGGATCACGGGCAGCAGGCGGCCGATCAGGACGGCCCGCGGGCCGTAGCGATCGAACCACGCGTTGGCCCGGTCGAGTTCGTGCTCACGGATCCGCAGCCGGGCGCCCCACCGCCGCAGCGCGGGCTGGCCGCCGTAGCGGCCCACGGCCCAGGCGACGTAGCTGCCGACGACGTTACCGAGAACGCCGGCGATGATCACGCCGGCCAGGTTGAGTTTCGTTCCGGGGACGGCCCCGGCGGCCAGCGCGCCGCCGAACGTCATGATCAGCTCGGAGGGAATCGGGATGCACGCCGACTCCAGCAGCATGAGCAGGAAGATGGCGAGGTACCCGTACGTGGCGATCAGATGCTGCATTACTTCACCAGGCCTAGGTAGAGGACGCTGGCCACGCCAGCGATCAGGCAGTAGACCCCGAACGGGGTGAGGGTGCGGGTCCGCAGGTACCGGAGAAGAAAGCGTACCGACAGGTACGCCCCGACGCCGGACAGCACGCTGCCGAGCAGGATCTGGCCGCGGATCCCGCTGCCGAGCGGGCCGAGCAGGTCAGGGATCTTCAGTGCGCCGGCAGCCAGGATAACCGGAGTGGCCAGCAGGAAGGCGAACCGGGCCGCATCCTCGCGGGACAGCCCGCGCGCCATGCCGGCGACCATGGTGACCCCGTCCCGGCTGATGCCGGCCAGCAGGGCCAGGATCTGCGCGGAGCCCACCACGACCGCCCGCGGGTAGCCCATCTGGGCCAGCCGCCGGTCGGCCTGGATCGCCTCAGCCTGCTCCTGCTGGCGCACCGTGCGGTCCCCGGCGCGGGCATGGGCCCCCGCCGGGCTCCGGCCCGCGGCCACGAGTTCTGGCTCGCGGGCCTGGATCAGCCCGGGGTCCCGTTCCGCGGCGATCACGGCGTCGGCGGCCCGCGAGGCCCGGCTGCGGTAGCGTTCCCCGGCGATGAGGATGACGCCGTTCACCGCGAGGAAGATGCCCGCGATGATCGGCTTGCCGAAGATCACCCGGAACGCGTGCTCGAACAGCAGGCCGACGATCCCGACCGGGATGGTGGCCAGGATGATCATCCAGGCCAGCTTCTGGTCCTCGGTGCGCACCCGGCGGTCCCGTATCGAGCTGAAGAAGCCACCGATGATCCGGATCCAGTCCCGCCAGAAGTAGATGAGGAGCGCGATCGCGGTGGCCACGTGCAGCCCGACGATGAACGCGAGATAGGGCGACTCAGTGGCGGACACGTTGAGGTCGCGGGCCCAGGACCCGCCGATGATGGCCGGGATCAGCACGTTGTGGCCGAGGCTGGAGACCGGGAACATCTCGGAGACGCCCTGGACGAGGCCGACCACGGCCGCCTCCAGGTAAGTCAGTTGTGTCATGCCAGGCCCTTCACTGAAAGATCGATGTGGTGCTCCACGTCCCCTCACCGGCGGGATGCGCTGCTCGGCTCGCCGGGCGGGAAGCCTGGGTGGCATACTCGAAGGCGTGGGTTCTACAGTAACTGTAGAGCATCTACAGGATTTGTAGATCCTATCCGAGCATGAGAGGCGGCCGGCGTGGGTGGTGAAGGTCCCCGGCAGGCGCCCGGCGTCGAGCGGCGGGCGGCCGGGGCGCTGGAAGCCGAGATCCTCGCGATCCTGCGCGAGGCGGACGGCCCGCTCAGCCCCGGTGAGGTCCGCCAGCGGCTCACGCCCCGGCCGCCCGCGGACGAGGGACCCCAGGGAGAGCTGTCGTACAGCACGGTGGTGACCATCGTGTCCCGGCTGCACGCCAAGGGCCTGCTGGCCCGCCAGCGGGCCGGCCGCGGGTTCACCTACACGCCGCTCGACGACGCGAGCCTGGCCGCCAGCCGCATGGCCCAGGTGCTGCTCGGCAGCGAAAACGATCACGACGCGGTGCTCAGCCGGTTCGTATCCGGGCTTTCCAGCCGGGACGCCCGGCTCCTCCGCCAGCTGCTGGCGGGGGACACCGGCGCGGCCGGCGCCGATCCACGCCCGGCCGGGGAACAGGGGTAGGCACATGTGGCTGCTGTACCTGCCCCTGGTGATCCCGGCCCTGGCCGGAGCGACCGCCCGCCCGCTCGCCACCCGCCTGGAGCCGCGCCACGCGACCTGGCTGCTCACCTCCGCCGCCGTGGCCCTGGCCGCGTGCAGCATGGCCGCGCTGGCGCTGCTCGCCGCGTACGCCGCCGCCAAGGCGCCCTTCCTGGCCGCGGCCGGGGGCTACTCGCAGGAGGTCATGCGGCGCGGTGACCCGATTTCCGCGGCCGCGGGCGCGGCCGCCGCGCTGGCCCTCACCGGGGGCGCCGTGGCGGTCGCGGTGATGTTCCGCAACCGGGCCCGGGCCCTGGCCGAGTCGTACCGGCGCGCCGCCGGGCTGCAGCCCGAGGACGGCATCGTCGTCGTGCCCGGCCCGGCCATCGAGGCGTACGCGCTGCCCGGCCTGCCGGGCCGCATCGTGGTCTCGGGGCGCCTGCTCGACTGCCTGGACGACCGCCGCCGGGCCGCGCTCATCGCTCACGAGCAGGCCCATCTGGCCAGCCGGCATCATCTGTTCAGCGCCGTGGCCCGCCTCGCCGCCGCGGCCAACCCGCTGCTGATCCCGGTGGCCCGCGCGGTCGATTACACCGTGGAGCGCTGGGCTGACGAGCACGCCGCCTCCGTGACCAGCGACCGCAGGCTGGTGGCCCAGACCATCGGCCAGGTGGCCCTCCTGGCCGGGACCCGCCGCGAGCGGGTGGCCGGGATGGCCCTGGGCATCATCGGGCCGCGCGCCCCGCGGGTCTCGCTGGCCTGGGCCGGCCCCGTGCCCCGCCGCGTTGCCGCCCTGCTCACCGCACCGCCGCGGCGCCAGACCATCCTCCTCGCCGCGTGCACGGTGATCGTCCTGATGGCCGGGGTAGCCGCCCTGCTCGCGGCCCGGGACCTGCACGCCCTGCTCGAACTCGCCCAGGGCACCCGGTAGCAGGCCCGGCCCGGGCCTGACCAGGGTCAGCGACCCGCCGCGAGCGGCCGTCCAAACCGGCGCGATCGCCTGCGTCAGCGGATCGCCTCGAGCAGCTGGTCCGGGGTCTCGACCTGGGGCATGTGGCCGGAGTCCTTGAGCACCTCGAACCGGGCCTCCGGAATGGCGTCCGCCCAGGCGCGGCCGTACCCGGGCGTCACGATCTGGTCGCTGTCGCCCCACAGCACCAGGGTCGGGATCTCCACGGCCGCGAGGCGCCCGCGGAGCGTGGGGTCGCCGCTCATCGTCGCTCCCCCCGAGTAGGTGACGAGGGCGGCACGGTTGGCCGCCCCGATCTGCTGCGCGGCGGGCGGCAGCGTGGCGGGGTCGATGGCGAACGGTGCCGGGTCGTGGAAGCTGAGCGGGAACACCTGGTCCATCCGCAGCGAGAAGAAGTCGGCAGGGGGGTGCTCGGGAACCTGGATGCCGACGGCGTCGATGAGGATGACCCGGCTGATGCGGGGTGAGTTGAGGATGGCCATCTCGGCGGCGATCCAGCCGCCGATTGAGTTCCCGGCCACCGTGACGTCGGCCAGGCCGAGCTGGTCCAGCAGGGCGACGTAGACCGCGGCGAGGCCACCGGCCGTGTGCAGGGCCTCAGGGCGGGAGGTGCCGCCGAAACCGGGATGGATCGGGTTGAGCACCCGGACGTGCTCGGAGGTGGCGAGCCGCCCGCCGAAGCGCGCGGTCGTGTCGGGCCCGCCGCCCCCGTGCAGCAGCAGGAACGGCTGGCCTTCGCCGTTTTCGTCGACCGTCACGTCAACGGGGCCGATGCCGTCGGCGTTCACGGTGTAGGTGGTGGCGGTCATGGTGTCTCCTGGGTGGTTGAGAGGGGCCGGTTACCGGGCGAAGCCGGTGGCGGGAACCGTGGCGTACCGGCCCATCACCTGGATGGTCGCGGCGGGGGTGAGGGCCCGGCCGCCGGCGATCATGTCGCGCAGATCCCTGAAGTACTGCACGTAGAGATCGGGCGTGAAGGTGTTGAGCAGCACGGCAGGCTCATCACCCGGGTTGGCGAACGTGTGCGGGGCGCCCGGCGGGACCATGACCAGGGTGCCCGCGGGTGCCTCGTGGGTCGTGTCCGCGACGGTGAAGCGCGCGGTCCCCGAGACGACGTAGAAGCCCTCATCGTGCCGGGCGTGCCGGTGCTGCGGCGGCCCCTCGGTGTGCGGGGCGAGCGTGATCTCGCCCATCCCGAGGCGGTGCCCGGTCGTGTGGCCATCCTCGAGGATGCGCATCTGGGTGGGTCCGAGGCGGATCACCTCGCCGCCTGCCGGCCCGACCACGGAAACCTCGGTCATGTGCTCCCTTTCGTGAGAGTGAACTGTCATGACTATAGAGGTCTGGCATCCGTAATGCAAGCTGACTATCATGAAGAGGGTCAACTAGCATGTGAGCTGGGGAGGGGCCGAATGACCACCACCGAGGACGACACCGGGCGGGCCAACCAGAAGAAGCGCACCCGCATGGCGATCGTGGCGGCCTGCCGGGAGATCATCCGCTCGGGCTCCCCGCTGACGATGCCGGCGGTCGCCCGGGCCGCGCTGGTCTCGGAGGCGACGGCCTACCGCTACTTTCCTGACCTGCCCGCCCTGCTGAACCAGGCTTTCCCCGGCATGTGGCCCAGCCCGGCCGAGGCGCTCGCCCCGGTGGCGGATTCCGCCGATCCCGTCGAGCGGATCGCCTTCGCGTGCGAGTTCCTGCTGCGCGGCGTGCTCGCGTACCAGGGAGCGGTCCGGGCCATGATCGCGGCCACCATCACCCACCCCGAGCTGGCGTCCACCCGGCCGGGTCTCCGCTTCGGGCTGATCGATCAGGCCCTGGTCCCGCCGGACGGCACGCTAGTGGCCACGGATCCTGCGGGGCTGGCCCAGCTCAAGCGGGACCTGGCCGCGGTGGTCAGCGCGGAAGCTCTCTTCGTCCTGACCGACCTGGCCGGGCTCGCCCCTGACGATGCGGTCGCCAGTCTTGTCCGCACCGCGACGACCATCACGAAGGCCGCCCTCCAGTAGGCCCGGCCGGTAGATCGGGTGCGGCAGCTCCCGCGGCGTTCCGCGGCATATTTCCCACTGGCCGGCGGGGCAGGCTGGCCGGGGAGCAGGCGGGGCGGCGTCCCGGTCCCGCGGGAGATAACGCTGGCGCCGCGCCGGCCCCCGGGCCGCCCGGGCGCCGAGGGCGGCAGCGATCAGCACGCCGGAGCCCATGACCACGAAGAACGCCGGGTAGGCGTAGAGCAGCCGCGCCGCGTGGCTGCCCAGGGCCGGCAGGTCCAGCAGCCCGGCCAGAACGAAGGCCTGCCAGGTCAGGGGGGTTTCACTGCCTGGATGCCGGTAGGCGCTGACCATGACGAGGGCCATGGCCGCACCCTCCACGCCCAGGACGAGGCACATCGCCGTCCCGGGGGCGTGCGCGAACGGCCAGATGGCCATGACCCCCGCGGCCCCGCCGAGCAGGACCCAGCGGCCGGCGCCGAAACGCCACCCGCCGCGGGCGGCCAGCACCGCGAGTACCGCGGCCGTACCCGCCAGCTGCAGCGCCGCGAGGCTCAGCGCCGCCCACGGGGGATGCTGGGCGGCCTGGACCGCCAGCAGGACGCTGTACTCCACCGTCCAGATGAGCCAGGCGGCCGGATCAGGGTCGCTGGTCCGCCGCCAGGCGTCCCGGAGGTAGGGGATGTAGCCGGCCAGGCCGGTCAGCCCGGCCAGCAGGCCCCATGCCGCCGGGGACAGGAGGAGGTGCCTCATCGGCCGACGCTCGCCTGCGCTCGCACCCGCATGGAAGGCGCCTTTCGCTCGCTGGCGGCCCGCGGTTTCCCCGCGGCCGGGAACTGCGCTCTCAGCGTGCGCCGGCCGCCCGGGCGGACATGTTGCAGCCGCCCTGACGCCTCTCTTGCCGCCCAGGTCACAGACCGGGCGGGTGGGTTCCGGGCGGGCCGCCCGTGATCGCCGGCGGTCGTGATCGCCGGGCGGCAGTAATCAGGACCGGGCCGGCCGCCACAGCGCGCCGGCCGTGCCCGGCCGTGTCCGGGCTACGGGGTTCCGCTGTAGGCGGGGTCGATGGCCTCGATGCGGATCCGCGCCGACTCGGCCTCCGGCACGCCGAGCCGTTCGAAGATGTCGAGCGCCTGCCGCAGGACGATCCGCGCGGCGTCCGGGCGCCGGGTGCTCAGCGTCGTTTCCGCGATTCCCTCGAGGATTTTGGCCTCCTCGTAGGGGTCACCGATCTCCCGGGCCAGCCTGAGGGCGGTGTGGTAATGATCGAACGCCTCGCCGTACCGGCCGGAACCCCGGCTCACGCCGGCTATCCCGCGCAGTGCCGTCACCTGCTGGGACAGGTTCCCGGTCTCCCCGGCGATCGATTGTGCTTTCTCGTGGCAGACCAGCGCCTCGTCGTAGCGATCAGCGCTCTGGTAAATGGCGCCGATATCGTTGAGGACGGCCGCTTCATTGGGAAGATCGCCGATGTCATGGTAGATGGCCAGGGCGCGGCCATAAGCGGTGAGCCCGTCCTCGTAGCTGCCCTTGTAATGGTAGACAGCCCCTATGTTGTGGTACAGGATCGCCTGGTTCTGCGCCCCGCCTATCTCGCGGAATATGCCCAGCGACTGCTGGTATCTCTCGAGGGCGTCCCGGTGGTAGCCGAGATACAGCTGCATCCGGCCCAGATTGTTCAGGGTCTTCGCCTGGCCGCGCCGGTCGCCGGCCTCCTGGTAGAGCGCCAGCGCCTCGCGCAGATGCTCCATGGCGTCGGGGTAGCGCCCGAGCTGCCAGGACGCGATCCCGGAGTGGCTCAGCGTGGTGGCCACGCCGTGCTGGTCGCCGGTGTAGTGGAACAGGATCCGTGCCTCGTGGAAATGGGCCAGGGCCTCACGGGATCGTCCCGCCCGCTGGTGGGCCATGCCGGTCTGATCGAGGGCCTCGGCCTCGCCGCGCCGGTCGGACAGTGACCGGTAGATCGCGGCCGCGTCCTCGGCCAGGGGCAGGGCCGCCTCGTAGCGGCCGGTCTGCTGGCTCACCTCGCTGAGTTCCAGGGACGCCCGGGCCGTCCTGTCCGGATCGGCGAGGTCGCGGCTGGCCTGCAAGGCCCCGGTGTGGGCCGCGATCGCCTCACCCCAGTACGCCCCGATCTCCATGAATCCGGCCAGTGCGTGGGTGAGATCCGCGCACTTCTGCTTCCATTCGTGCCGCCCCGCGTGGTGCGCCGCCTGCAGGATGTTGCGCCACTCCGCTTCCAGCCAGGCGGCCGCGTCTTCCTCGCTGCGCAGCGCGGGGCCCGCCGTCGGCGGCTGGCTGCCCGGAAGCGGAATCCGGCGCCGGAACGGATGCAGGACCTGGTCCGCCTCGGTCGCGGTATGCAGGTAGTAGTCGAGCAGCCTGCCGACGGCCTGCCGCTGCTCGGACCGGGAATCCTCCTCCGCCGCGCGCATGGCCGCGTACCCGCGGATGAGGTCGTGGAAACGGAACTGGCCGGCCGGGGCCGGGGTCAGCAGATGGTGGTCGAGCAGGGCGGCGAGGGCTGTCTCCGCGTCGGCCAGGGTGCCTCCGCCCAGGGCCGCTGCCGCCTGCACGCTGATGTGAGCGCAGGGGCTCACGCCCAGCCGCCGGAAGAACCGCTGGTGCGCCGGTTCCAGCGCCCGGTAGGCGAGGTCGAAGGCCGACATCACCTCCGGGCTGGCCGAGCCGGCGCTGTCCAACCGGGTGGGGGACTGCGACAGTTCCTGGACCAGTTCGCCGAACCTGGGCGGATAGTCCTGCGCGAGCCTGCCCGCGGCAAGCTGGATCGCGAGCGGCAGCCGCCCGCACAGCCGGACGGCCATAGCGGCCTCCCCCTCGTCGTCGGCGGTGCCGTGGCCCGCGACCCTCTGCAGCAGCGTGATCGCGTCGTCCACCGGCAGCGCATCCAGGGTCAGCGCGCGGGCACCCACCAGGCCAGGGAACGTGCGCCGGGTGGTGATCAGGATCAGGCATTCGCCTGCCTCAGGCAGGAGCGGGCGGATCTGGTCGTGCTGGCCCGCATCGTCGAGGATCACGATGGCGCGGCGGCGGCTCAGCTGGGCCCGCAGCAGCGCGGCGCGCTCGCCGAAGGCATCGGGTAGCTGGGTGGCCGGCGCGGTCAGCATCCGGAGCAGGCGGTGCAGGGCCTCGTCAGCGTCGAGCGACGGGTGCCCGGGGTCGTGCGTATGGAGGTTGAGGTAGAACGTCCCGTCCGGGTACTGCCCGGCGACGGCCCGGGCCGCGTGGATGGCCAGCGCCGTCTTCCCCACCCCGGCCATGCCCTCGATGACGCTGATCTGCGGGACGTCCCCCTGGTCCCGGCTGAGACCATGCTGCCGGGTGAGCAGGTCGAGTTCCTCGCCGCGGCCCACGAACTCCGCCGTCTCGGGCGGAAGCGTGTCTGGCCGCAAGATCCGGCCCTGACGCAGGCTCCCCTGACGCAGGCGGCCCGGGCGCACGGCCAGCCCGGGGTCGTGGCGCAGGATGCGCTGATGCAGTTCGGACAGCAGGGGGCCTGGTTCCGTGCCCTGCTCCTCGATGAGGCGGCCGCGGATGTCCCGGTAGAGGCTGAGGGCCTCACCCGGCCTGCCGCTGCCGTAGAGGGCCGTCATCTGGTGGGCGATGAACGCCTCATCCAGCGGGTACTGCGCCAGCAGATGGCGGAGCTCACCGACCAGGTCGGCGTGACGGCCAAGCTCCAGTTCGCACTCGATGCGCTTGAGGATCGCCGCCCGGCGTTCCTCGTCCAGGCTGTGGCGCATCCGCGCCACCCAGTCGCCGCGGATCCCCGCGAAGGCCTGGCCTCGCCAGAGCCGGGCCGCCTCACGCAGCAGCGAGGCGGCGCGCTCGCAGTCGCCGTCGGCGGCCAGCACATCCGCCTGCCGGCGCAGGCGACGGAACTGGTGCAGATCAATGGTCTCCGGGGCGACGTCGAGTTCGTAGCCGCTGTCGCGCCCCGTCAGCCGGACACTCTCGCCAATGGCCTGCCGTAGTGACGCCCGGAGCCTCGTGATGTAGACGGAAAGGCTCTCCCGGGCCTTTGGCGGAGGCCGCGTATCCCAGACCCGGTCAATGAGAACGTCCGTCGGCACTAAAGTGCGCGGCGTGAGCATGAGGATAGCCAGGACGCATCGCACCCTGGTTGGCCCAAGATCACGTTGCTGCCCGGCCGACCACAGTTCAATGGGCCCGAGCACCCGAAATTCCATGATCGCCCTGCGTCTTCTGGCCAGCTGCGGAACCGCCCGCAGCTGAGGCCCGAAACAGATGTAGTTGAAAATCGTTCCACGGTACTGATACCCGTAATAGGCCGTTTCACGCTAAGCCGGACCGTATTGGCGGACAGGAATGTTCACGGCCGCGGCGCGCGGTGCAATTTGTCGTGCACATTGCAGTTATCGCCGCGGTCTTCTGGCCGCCAGTGGCCGTTGTCACGTGTCACCGGTCCCGGGAGCCCGCACCGTACCAGCCATTGCTGATGGTTTCACCAGGTGACGTCAGTCCCACGCACCACACCCGTGCGGCCTGATGTCGCGGCCTCGCGGCCCGCGGGAGATCACCGGGAGGCCTCCGGTCGCGGGCGCACCACGACGTTGATCATGCCGCGGCCGGGTCCTCCCGGCACACCCGGGGTTATCGCGTGAATTACTCCAAATGCCATATCTGGTCACGCATTGGGGTGTAGTTTCGCACTCGCAGATGGCCTGATGTCTAAGTCACCGACAAGGGGACATTCTACTATGAAGAATCATAGGTCGTTAAGGCACAGCATCATGCAGGCCGGCGGGCCGGCGGGCGGTGCTCACCGTGGCCCCTCGGCGGGAATTGCGCGCCTCCGGGTGATGCGCGGAATTCTCGTTCTCGCTCTCACCCTGGGCGGTGTGGCCGCCGTCGCGCTGGCCTGGCCAGGGCATGTCAGCTCAGGTCACGCCCGGGTCGCCGTACAGCACCGCGCTCACGGTCCGGCCCGTCCGGCCGGCCTTCGCCTGACGGTGAGCAAGTCCGTCCCCAGGCCCTGGATGTATTAGGCCGGGATTGCTTCGGGCCGGCGGGTGAGTCGCGGCCCGCTCCATTCCTGCGAACCCGCCAGGACAGCCTGCTAAACGTCATAGTCGCCAGCTGACATTGGCGTGGCCCACCCCGTAACCGCCACTGTTCCAGGGCCGCGGATTTCGGTCATTCCGCCGGCGGGCCGGCGTATCCGGCCGGTCCGCCGGCGGTCCCGGCCCGCGGTTCCGGCTCGCCGGCCCGGGCCGCGGCCTGACCCGGGCCTGCCCCGGCTAGAGAGAATCCCAGTGCGGCGGCCGGTCCCGGTAGAGGCGCTCGTCGTCGTCCGGCTCGGCGGCCTCACCCCAGCCGGCGTCGGTGTCTTCCCGGCTCTGCGCGGGCAGGACCGGTTCGTCGTCCGGGTCCGGGGAGCCAGCGGTGGCCGGCTGCTGCGGGGTATTCATCAGGTCCTTCCTATCACCGCCCGCGGGGTGGCCCGGGCGTCCGCGTGATCCACCACATCCAGGTGCCGCGGCCTCAGCCCGCGAGAGACGTCTGGGAGAAGCTTTTCAGCTTCTTCCGGCTTCCACCTGGGCGGAGGCCACGATCCGCCGCGACGGGGTCAGCTCGCCACGCGGGCCTTGCTGAACTGCTTGACGATCGCCGGGCAGAACGCGGGCAGGTCCGCCGGTGAGCGGCTGGTGGTGAACTGGCCATCGATGCAGACTTCCTCGTCGACCGCCTCCGCGCCCGCGTTGCGCAGGTCGGTCCGCAGGCTCGGCCAGGATGTGAGCCGGTGACCGCGGACGACGCCGGCCTCGACGAGGGTCCACGGGCCGTGGCAGATTGCCGCGACCGGCTTGCCGGTGGCCACGAACTCCTTGACAAAGCGGACCGCGTTCTGGTTCATGCGCAGCAGGTCGGGGTTGACGGTGCCGCCGGGCAGCAGCAGCGCGTCGTACTCGCCGGGAGAGGCGTCCGTGACCAGCCGGTCTACCGGGAACGTTCCCGCGGAGACCAGATCGAACTGGCGGGCCTGGATCTCCCCGGTGTGGATCGACAGGAGGTCGCTGGCGGCACCGGCGCCGTACAGCGCGCCCCGCGGCTGCTCGAGTTCGATTCGCTCGACTCCGTCGGTGGCGAGGATCGCGATCCGCATGCCCTTCAGATCGTCAGCCATGTTTATCTGCTCCTTCTGGTCGCCGGCACGGGGACCGTTCGCCGTGTCCCGGGTGAGGGGAGGCCAGGCCGCTGGCGCCTCAACAGCCACGGCGGCACGCAGGTTGTCCCCGGGTACGACACTTCCCGATGGGGGAAACCGTCACATCCCCCGGACAGCTAGGTGCGGTCTAGCGCCCGGCGCTGGCGGTCCGCCGTGGCTGCAGGCCATCGCTGATGAGGACGGCGAGGGCGCCGGGCGGGATCAGCGTGAGGCTGGGCTCGCCGAGGAGGGGGGCCATCCCGGCGGCGATAGCCAGCAGGTGGGCGGCGGCGTCATGCTCGGGCCGGGGGTCGCCCGGGTGCTGGCTGGCCTGGGCGAGATAGCGGGCGATGATCGTGGTCATCTGCTCGTGCAGTTCCAGGGCGCGCTGCCGGATCTCCGGGTGGGCCGCGACTTCCTGGATGACGATCTTGCGGACCGGGGACGGTTCGCCGAGCACGGCGGACAGGTGCCGCCACAGCCCGGCCACGGCCGGGCGCAGGCCGGCCTCCGGCGCCGGCGCCGGGAGGAGACCGTCCAGGAGGGTGGCCTGGTCCTCCCGGATCACGGCGAGCAGGAGCGCCATCTTCGTCTTGAAGTGGTAGAAGATCAGCCCCTGCGGGACGCGCGCTTCCGCCGCGATGAGCGCCGTGGACGTGTGGTCGAAGCCGCGCTCGGCGAACAGCCGCTCGGCCGCGGCCAGGATGCGCCCGCGGGCTGTGCGGTCGGTCTGCTCACCGCCCATGGGGCTGCTCCGTTCCCGCGTGATCCGCTCAGATCTTGCGGTCGAGTGCGAACCCGTCGGGCACGATCAGGTCGTCAGGTGACAGGTCGCGAATGGAGGCCTTGCCCAGGCCCAGCAGCGTCTCGCTGGCCCCCTGGCGCAGGATCTCGATCACGTTGGTGACGCCCCGCTCGCCAGAGGCGGCCATGCCCCAGAGGTAGGCCCGGCCGATCATCACGGCGTGCGCGCCCAGGGCGAGGGCCTTGACCACGTCACTGCCCCGCCGGATGCCGCCGTCCAGCAGCACCTCGATCTGGTCGCCGACCGCGTCGGCCACGCCGGGCAGGCAGCGGATGGTGGCGGGGGTGGAGTCCAGGTTGTTGCCGCCGTGGTTGGACACCGAGATGGCGGTGGCCCCGATGTCGACCGCGCGCCGCGCGTCGTCCGGCCGGGTGATGCCCTTGATCATGAATGGGCCGCCCCACTGCTCGCGCAGCCAGGCGAGGTCCTCCCAGGTGGGAGGGGCGGACCCCATCCACTGGCCGTACGCGCCGAAGAACGTGGGGATCTGCGCGTCGCGGGCGCCGAGGTTGGGCACGCCCAGGTCGGGCAGGGAGCCGCTGCGGATCCACCGGGCCAGGTACCCGGGCCTGACCGCGACCTGGGGCGCGTACCTCAGCATGGCCTTGAGGTCCAGCGTCTCCGGGATCCAGGGGCTGCCCCAGTCGCGGCGGGAGTCGAAGACCCAGTCCAGGGTGACGATCAGGCCCTTGGCGCCGGCCGCGCGGGCCCGCTCGGCCCGGGTCAGGATGTCCTCGCGGGTGCCCACCCAGTAGCTCTGGAACAGCAGTTTGTCGATGGCCTTCCCGACTTCCTCGACCGGCTTGGACGCGAACGACGACAGTCCCATGGCCGTGCCCGCGGCGGCCGCCGCCCGGGCCACCGCCACCTCGCCGTCGGGGTGCACGGCCTGCACCCCGGTCGGCGAGATCAGCACCGGCAGGCTGACCGCCTGGCCCATCACGGTGGTGGCCAGGTCACGGGTCGCGGGCAGATCCGCCACGTGCGGCCGGAACCGGAGCTCGGAGAACGCGGTGACGTTGTCGTTCATCGTCACGCCGGCCTCGGCGCCGGCCACCAAGGCCAGGTAGACACCCTTCGGCAGCCGCTTCTTCGCCCGGCGCTGGGCCTCCGCGACCGTCTCGAACCAATCCCTCGTACTGGCCATCTCAGAACTCCGTAACGCCGGCGTCCGGCGCGATCTCGTGCGCGGTGATGAATTTCGATTCGTCCGAGGCGAGGAACAGCACGGTGTCCGCGACATCCTCAGGCTCGGTGCCGTCCACCGGCAGCATGTTCATGAACATCGGGCCGAGCCGGTCGTAGCCGGCGATCGCCGCCCCGATCTCGGCCTGCATGGTCCCGGATCCCATCGGGGTGTTCACGCCGGTGGGGTGGACGCTGTTCACCCGGATATTGTGCTGGCCCAGCTCGGCCGCGAAGGCCTTGGCCATGCCCCGCACGGCGAATTTGCTGGTGGTGTACGGCACCATGAACGGCTGCACCTTGAGGCCCGCCGCCGAGCTGATCAGGATGACCGAGCCGCCGCCCGCCTCGACCAGGTGCGGGGCCCCGGCCATCACCGTGTTCCAGGTGCCGGTGATGTTCGTGCTGATCGTGTCCTCGTAGATCTGCGGGGTCACCTGATCCCACGGCTTCGGCACGCAGATCCCGGCGTTGGCCACGATGATGTCCAGCCGGCCCAGCTGCTGGACCGCGTCGTCCACGATCCCGCGCAGCCGGCCCAGGTCGCGGACATCCACGATGCCGGAGATCACCCGGCGGCCGGTCTTCTCGGCCAGGCTGACCGTCTCGGCCAGGTCTTCCGGCGTCGCCGAGTCGTAGGGGACGCTGGGGAGCGGCGCGCACACGTCCACCACGATCACGTCGGCGCCTTCCTCAGCCAGGCGCAGCGCGTCCGCACGGCCCTGTCCCCGGGCCGCCCCTGTAATCAGCGCGACCTTGCCTGCCACCCGACCACTCATCAGCCTCACCACTTCATCCTGGGCCACATCCGCGGGCGGCGATCGCGTCGCCCTGACTGAGTACTCAGTTTAGTACCATCCCAGGACGCACTAGACGACAGGTGTCCGTTAGAGCTAGTTTAGGGAAGGTGGGGGATCACGCTGCTGGCCGGGACGCCAGCCGCCGGCGTTCCATGATCGATAACACGGATCCGCGCGCGGTCCGGACCCGCGAGAAGCTGATCTGCGCCTTCAACGAGGCGGTGCTCGACTCCGATCCGAGCACGATGTCCGTCAGCGCCCTGGCCCGCGCGGCCGGCGTGAACCGCACATCGTTCTACAGTCACTTCTCCTCGCCCGAGGATCTCGCGATCCACGCGCTGAGCGAACTGTTCGACGTGGTCGGGAACGCGGACATCGTCATGCGCTCGCGGCACACCGTGTCCGGTACCGAGGCCAGCCGGCGGGCACTGCGGGACATCGCCGGCTTCGTGGAGGAGCGGCGTGCGTCGTACGCGCGGCTGCTCGGACCCGGCGCCGCACCCCAGCTGGTGCGGGCGATCACCGAGGCCTTCACCGGGCGGACCGTCGAGGCCCTGGAGCGGATGGAGGCGCGCCCGGCCGCCGCGGACCCCGTGATCACGGCGCGGTTCCTGGCGGGCGGCGTACTGGGCGTGATCGGCGCCTGGCTGTCCGGGCCGCCCGGCCACTGCACAACGGATGAGCTGGTCGAGGCGCTGATCCAGTGCCTGCCGGGCTGGCTGATCGCTGACTGACCGATAACACCGAGGAAGGAAATATCCCCATGGGAATGCTCGAAGGCAAAGTTGCCCTCATCACCGGCGGCTCGCGCGGCCAGGGCCGTGCCCACGCCCTCACCTGCGCCCGCGAGGGCGCCGACGTGATCATCGTCGATATCGCGGACCAGATGGACACCGTGCCGTACAAGATGGCGACCCAGGAGGACCTGGACGAGACCGTCGCCCAGGTCGAGGCGTACGACAAGCGCGCGCTGGCCATCAAGGCCGATGTCCGGGTCCAGCTGGAGCTCGACGAGGCGGTCAGCCGGGGCATCGCGGAGTTCGGGAAGATCGACATCCTCATCGCCAACGCGGGCATCTGGACCCAGGCGCCGTTCTGGGAGCTCACCGACGACCAGTGGGACGAGATGCTCGGCGTCAACCTCACCGGAGTCTGGAAGTCGGCCAAGGCCGTCACCCCGCACATGATCCAGCGGCAGAGCGGGTCCATCGTAATCACCTCGTCGACCAACGGCCTGGAAGCAGGCCTGAACTACGCGCATTACGTGGCGGCCAAGCACGGGGTCATCGGGCTGATGAAGAACATCGCGCTCGAGCTGGCGCCGTACGGGATCCGGTGCAATTCGATCAACCCGGGCGCGATCAGGACGCCGATGACCGACCACCAGGGAGCCTGGGACATGTTCGCCGGGCATCCGGGCGGCACCGAGGCGGACATGATGGAGGGCGGCTACCACTTCGCCGCGCTCAAGGGCACCACGTTCATGGACCCGCAGGTCATCGCGGACACCGCGCTCTATCTCAACTCCGGCCTCGCGGCCAAGGTCACCGGGGTCACGATCCCGGTCGATGCTGGCCACCTGATCCTGACCGGCGTCAACCCCAGCCCCGTGCGCTGACCGCACCCGGCGGCCCCGGCCGTCCCGGGTGGTCTCCAGGCCCGGGCGGGCCAGCCGGAGCGCTCGCCGGGCCGCCGCGGCACTGAATAATCCCTTCACAGTTTTATCCCTATTAAATTGTCTGTAATTATAGGTAATGAGGGCGCAGCTTTCCGGGCTTAGGCGGTATGGGGGACCTGCTTCCCAGCTGGCCGGGGCAATGTCTATATTTGGTTCTTCGTTAATAGGAATTCCGGTGCCAGCGCGGGAGAAAGATGAGCCAGCAATGACCCTGAACCCCTATATCGTCCTGGGCAGCGCCGTCGTGGGGCTGCTGGTCGGGCTGACCGGCGCGGGCGGGGGCGCCCTGATGACACCGATGCTGATCCTGCTGTTCGGGGTGAAGCCCTCCGCGGCCATCTCGAGCGACCTGGTCGCCGCCGTGCTGATGCGGCCGGTCGGCGCTGCGGTGCACCTGCGCAAGGGCACCGTCAACCTGCGCCTGGTCGGCTGGATGGTGATCGGCTCGGTGCCGATGGCGTTCGTCGGCGCTTACCTGCTGCACCGGCTCGGCGGCAGTTCCGCCCAGCAGAAGCACGTCGAGGTCTTCCTGGGTGCGGCGCTGCTGGTCGGGGCGGCCGCCATGGTCTTCCGCTACATCCTGGACCGCAGATCCGGCAACCAGCGGATCGGCACGGTGCACAGGATCATTGTGCGCCCGGTGCCCACCATCGTGATCGGCATGATCGGTGGCGTGATCGTGGGCCTGACCTCGGTCGGCTCCGGGTCGCTGATGATCGTGCTGCTGCTGTTCCTCTACCCGATGCTCAGCGCCGGGCAGCTGGTCGGCACCGACCTGACCCAGGCGGTTCCGCTCACGGCGGCGGCCGCGCTGGGCGCCCTGATCTTCGGCACCGTCCAGTTCGGGGTGACCGCCTCGCTCGTGGTGGGAAGCGTGCCAGCCGTGCTGATCGGCTCCTACCTCTCGTCGAGGGCACCCGATCGGTACATCAGGCCCATCATCACGTTCGTGATCTTCGCGTCGGGCCTGAAGTACGTAGGGGTCGGCACGACCGCGCTGGGCTGGATCCTCTGCGTGGTGGCCCTGGCCGGCGGGGCTTACTGGCTGGCCCGGGTCCGGCCGTGGGAGAACGGGCGCGGGCCGGGGAGCCCGGCGGACGGCCCGCCGCCCGCCGGCGTGACCAGCGGCCCGGGCCCGGCCGATGGCCAGAGAG
>JAOPYP010000254.1 GCA_025964635.1 Actinomycetes bacterium
GTGCTCCGCAACGGCGCGCAGACCGCGCTCGTCGCGGTCCGTCCCGCGGATCCCCGGCCGCTGTTCTCCCCGGTCGCGGAGCTGCGCGTGCTATCCGGCCCGGAGACCACCGCGTGGATCGCCGACCCGGACGCCGACGTGGGCAACGCCTCCTCACTCGCGGGGGCCGCGCGGAAGCATCAGGGCGACGGCGTCCTCGCCTACGTCGTGCAGGGCAAGTTCGAGCACGTCAACTTCATCTGGCGGCCGGCCCCGATGCAGGTCCGGGTCACCGAGGTCATCCCCCCGCACCCGCCGAAGCTGCTGGCCATGGCCGAGCAGGTCGTCGCCTACGACGAGGACCTGCCTCCCGTCGACCTGGTCCTCGACGCCGTGGACGTGGGTGAGCTGGTCGCCGCCAACCCGGCACCGCACTACCTGCTGCCCTGCCGGGGCAGCGGCATGCCGGCCGGCCAGGCGGTGAGCTTCCTGGACACCCACCCGCCCTACTGCGACGACTGGCTCCTGATCGGCTGCGAGCGCTCGCGCCAGTTCCACGAGCATTTTTACCTAACGGAGCCGTCCCGGGTCGATCTCTGCCCCAGAGCCAGGGTCGCGGCGGGTCAGCCCGGGGAGCGGGTGCTCACCAAGTGCTGCCTGCTGGAACGCGGCATCGAGGTCGACGGCACGACGGCGGTCGTCCCGTGGGGCGCGAATCTCGACGAGGTCCGGGCTGCCCTCCGCGCCCTGTGCGGCGTCCCGCCGGCCGGCCCAGCCGGGTCCGCCGGGGAATCGGTGCCAGCCGTTGAGGCG
This sequence comes from Actinomycetes bacterium, assembly GCA_025964635.1. Classification (GTDB taxonomy): domain Bacteria; phylum Actinomycetota; class Actinomycetes; order Streptosporangiales; family Streptosporangiaceae; genus RYN-230. The sequence goes on from JAOPYP010000254.1 coordinate 793, forward strand.
CGCACTGATGCCCCTGCGGCCCGCGCACCAGGGGGCGCCGGGTTGTGAATAGCGCGCATCCGGCTGACTCAGCGATCTTCGGCCACCTCTGGACCACGCCGGAGGCCTCCGCGCTGTTCTCCGACGAGGGACGGACGCAGTCGTGGCTCCAGATCCTGGCCGCGCTGGCCCAGGCCCAGGCGGACGTCGGCCTGGTACCGCCGGCCGCCGCCGAGGCGATCCGGGCCCACGCCGACGTCGGGCTGATCGACCTGGACGTGGTGGCGAAGCTGACGCGCGAGACCGGGCACTCGACCCTGGGGCTGATCCGCGCGCTGCGCGACGTGCTGCCCGAGGGCGCGCGGGAGTGGGTGTACTACGGCGCCACCGTGCAGGACCTGACTGACACCTGGTTCGCGCTGGTGTTCCGCGCCCTGGGCGACATCGCCGGGCGGGACGTGACGCGGATGCGGGACCGCGCCCTAGAGCTGGCCGCGCAGTACCGGGATACGCCGATGTGCGGGCGCACGCACGGGCAGCCGGGACTGCCGATCACGTTCGGGTTCAAGGCGGCCGTGTGGGCCGCGGAACTCGACCGGCACCTGGAGCGGCTGCGGCAGGGCCGGGTCCGGTGGGAGGTCGTCCAGCTGGGCGGGGCGCTCGGCACCATGGAGTTCTGGGGTGGCCGGGCGCTGGACCTGCTGGAGGGGTTCGCCGCGCAGCTGGGCCTGGGCGTTCCGGTGGTCCCGTGGATCACGGCCCGGGACGGGGTGGCCGAGTTCACCTGGCTGCTCGCCGCGATCTCCGCCACGGCCGGGAAGATCGGCAACGAGGTCTACCAGCTACAGCGGCCGGAGATCGGCGAGCTGCGGGAGTCGTTCACGCCGGGCACGGTCGGCTCGATCACCATGCCGCACAAGCGCAACCCGGAGATCTCCGAGCACCTGGTCACCCTGTCCCGGGTGATCCGGGCGCAGGCCGGGGTGGCCCTGGACGGGATGGTGTGCGAGCACGAGCGGGACGGCCGGGCCTGGAAGGCCGAGTGGCTGGTGATCCCGGAGGCCTCGATGGCGTTCGCGGCCTGCGTCGGGTCCGGGACCCGGATGCTGGACGGGCTGCGGGCCGACCCGGCACGGATGCTGGCCAACATCGGCAGCCACCGCGGCTACCTCCTGTCCGAGCCGGTGATGCGGGCGCTGGCCGACCGGCTCGGCAAGCACTCCGCGCACGACAGCGTGTACGCCGCGGCCATGCACGGGATCGACCAGGGCCAGGACTTCCGCACCGCGCTGCGGGAGGACACGAGGCTGGACGCGATCCCCGACGCCGAACTCGACGAACTGCTGGAGGTGCGGTCCTCGCTGGGTTCGTGCGCCGCGTTCGTGGACCGGGTCCGGCGGGACTGCGCGGGAGCATGGCGGTGACTGTGGAGGGCCGGGGTGACCGCGGGAGAGCCGCGGTGGCCGCCGGACCACGAGCGGCCAGCCCCGGGGCGGGCGCAGGCCGTTCCGGGGCTGGCCCCGCCAGCTTGGCGCACTGGCCGCGCGTGGACCTGATCCTCGCGCCCACCCCGCTGCACCCGGCGCCACGGCTGTCCCGCGAGCTGGGCGTCCCGCTGCTGCTCAAACGCGACGACCTGGCCGGCACTGGCCTGGGCGGGAACAAGCTGCGCGGGCTGGAGTTCCTGATCGCCGACGCGCTCGCGCAGGGCTGCGACAGCCTGGTGACCGGGGCGGGCCCCCAGTCGAACTGGACGATGCTGGCCGCGCTGGCCTGCCTGCGGCACGGGCTCGAGCCGCACGTGGTGTGCTACGGCAGCGGCGGCCGCGAACCCCAGGGCAACATGCGGCTGCACCGCTGGCTCGGGGTGGACGTCCGGTTCACCGGGGTGGCGGAGCGCTCGTCGGTAGACGCGGGCATCGAGGCGGTCACCGCGGAACTGCGCGCCGCGGGCCGGCGCCCGTACCCGGTGCCGCGCGGCGGTGCGACGCCGCTGGGCGCGCTCGGCTACGTCCGGGCCAGCGTGGAGCTGGCCGCCCAGCTGGCCCAGCTCGACGAGCCGCCGGCCGGGCTGTGGCTGGCTACCGGGTCCTGCGGGACCCAGGCCGGGCTGGTCGCCGGCGCAGCCCTCACCGCCGCGGCTTACCAGGTCGTGGGCGTGACCGTGAGCCGCCCGGTGGCGGAGTGCGCCGACCGGGTCCGGGAGCTGGCCGCCGCGGCGGCCGCACTCGCCGGGATCGGCGCGGACCTCCCCCGGCCGGACGTGCGGGGTGGCTGGATCGGGCCAGGCTACGGCGTCCCGTCCGCAGCCGGTCAGGCGGCGGCCCGGCTGGTCGCGGAGACCGAGGGCGTGTTCCTCGACCCCGTGTTCGGGGCCAAGGCCATGGCCGCCCTGATCGCCGAGTGCCGCGCGGGCCGGGTGCGCGGCCCGCACGTGTTCCTGGTCAGCGGGGGCGCGCCCACGCTGTTCTCCGGAGGTAATGCGTGATGGCCGAGGTGCGTCCGCCCGAGGGTTACCTCGGCACCGCGGCCCGGATCACCAGCGGGCCCGCCCCGGAGCTGGTCGAGGCGGGCTACGCACTGGAAATCGGCGACGCGCCGCTGCTGCACCGGGGCCTGACCCTGGCGGACCTCGCCCACCTGGTGGAGCTGGTCGAGTGCGGCGCGCTCACCCGCGACGAGGCGGCGCCGGTGGGTGCGGTGCTGCTCAAGCTGCTCGACTCACCGGCCTGCGGATTCCCCTACGACCCGGTGTACGGCGACGCCTACAACAGCCGGGAGCGGGAACTGGAGCGGGAACTCGGCCCGGCGGCCGGCCGCCTGCACCTGGGCCGGACGCGCCGCGAGGCGGGCCGCATCGCGTTCCGCCTGGCCCTCCGGGACCGGCTGCTCAGCCTGCACGCCGACGTGGCCGCGTTCGCCCGGGCCGCGGCGGACCAGGCCATCCGGCAGGCCGGCACGCTGTGGGCCGACACCACGTACCTGCAGCCCGCGCAGCCGTCCACGTTCGGTCACTACCTGGGCGGTTTCGCCGAGCAGGCCGTACGGCATCTGGACCGGATCGAGGCCGCCTACAGGCTCGCGGACGTCTCGCCCGGCGGGGCCGGCGGGGTGGGCGGGACCCGGCTGCCGCTGGACCGGGACCGGCTGGCGGCCGGGCTGGGGTTCGGCGCGGTCGGCCCGCACACCCGGGACGCGATGTGGTCGGCCGACGCCCTGGCCGACGCGGTCCTCGCGGCCGCGCAGGCCGTCGCGACTCTCAGCCAGCTCGCCTCGGACCTGGAGATCTTCGCCAGCCCCGCGTTCGGCTACGTGACGCTGGACGCCTCGCTGTGCCGGGCCAGCGTGCTCATGCCGCAGAAACGCAACCCGTACGCGCTGCCGGTGCTGCGCGGCGGCGCGGGAACGCTGGTCGGCCGCCTGACCGGGCTGCTCGCGACCGGGCTCACCCCGTCGGCGCGGACCGACAACTGGCTGTACGCCTACGGAGAGGTGGCCGGGGCCCTCGACCTCGCGGGCCGGCTCGTCCGGCTGGGATCAGCGGTGATGACCGGGCTGAGCGTGGACGTGGATGTCCTGGCCGCGCAGGCGGTCAGCCACTTCACCGCGGCGGCCGACCTCGCGGAGGAACTGACCCAGCGCTACCGGCTGGACTACCGCACGGCCTACCGGGTGGTCGGCCGGGCGGTCGCGGCCACGCTGGCCGGTGGTGGCGACCAGCTGACCGGGCCGGTCGTCCGGGCCGCGGCGGAGGAGATCACCGGGGCCGAGCTGCCGATCACCTCCGAGCTGCTCAGCGCGGTGACCGACCCGGCCTCGGCCGTGGCCGCCCGCGACGCGCCGGGCGGCTCGAGTCCCGGCCGGGTCCAGGAGCACGCCCGGCGGGTGCGGCGGCGGGTGGCGGCGGCGCGGCGGTGGAACGCTGCCCGCCGGACCCGCCACACCGAGGCGGAAGCCGCCCTGGTCAGCGCCGCGCAGGCCCTCACGTCCGGAGGATGAGCGCCTGCCGGGCAGCGTTCCCGGGGCCGGGCCCGAGCGCCCAGGTGCGACTACTCGCGGGTCCAGTGCGGCCGCCGGAACATCCGGCCGATCCGGTCATGCAGCGCCGAGCCGGTCTCGCCCAGCATGTTGACGTGATACACGGGCGCGCCGTCCGGGGACGGCAGCAGTCCCACTTCAGCCTGGTCCAGGTCGCACCGGATATACCCGGCGGTAATAGCGGCGATCTTGTCCGCGTCGACGAAGCGCAGCGCGCCCGACTCCGACCCGCGTTCGAGGCCCCGGGCGGCGGCCTGGTTGCCTTTCGCCAGTTCCTTCTGGATCTGCCGGTCGGTGAACGCTCCCCCGCCGACCCAGACCACGATCCCATCGAACAGGTCGAGCTGCGGGACTTCCAGGACGTGTTCCAGGAGGCCGAATTGTTCCCTGTCCCGGGTGAGCACCGGGACTCCCGGCGTCACCGCCTGATAAGAGACCAGGAATTCATCTTCCACGCCGACCTCCCGGACTTATCGGACCCGCAGCCCTGCGGGAAACGACGCTACGCGGGGAGCGCCTCACCGCCAATATACGGAGGCAGCACCGGCGACGAGACGGACCGCCGCCGATATGCGCCCGCGCGACGGCCAGAGCCCCCGGCAATCGGGAATGAGGCTAAAGCGTCGATTGATCGGGCCGATAGTGCCGGCCGTTGGCGAGCGGGGAGCAGAGCACTAGCCGATCGCCGAAGGCTCTGGCTCTCCGGGCATCGGGCGCAGGGGCGGGATGGGTGCCGTCGCGTGGCGCCGGGGACCGGACCACAAGGCCGGCACCACGTCCACGGTGGCGGCTATCGCATAGGCGGCTCGCTCATAGTTGACCCGCCAGCCCGCAAAACTCGGCCATGCCTCGGCCGGATCCCGCTCGATCGGGAAGTCCACCTCGCGCAGCCGGATGATGGCCTCAAGGTATTCCCCGTAAGTCAGGCTGATGCCCGCTGCGACGTCAGGTTCTTCCGGCACGTCGATGCCCATTGACCGGGCGACCTGGCCGAAGCACATCAGGCCACTGCGCAGGCAGAGCCGGGCCGGAACCTGTGGGGCCGCCTGCGGGCACAGCGACAGGTACAGGGCTGCCGAGTCCAGCACGGCGAGCAGCGCGGTAACCCACGAAGCCAGCGGGTCCGCCGACCGGAACCAGATCAGCGGCGAGTAGGTGACGTGACTTTCCATGACGTCCGCAGCCCAGCGCTCCCACTGGTTGTACAGCTCGGGCAGCGTGTCAAGCGTCGAGGTGCCCGAGCCGAGCGCGTAGTGGGTGCGGGCGAGCAACTCCGGCCCCCACGACGGTGACCCTGCCCGTGAGTTCAGCAATCCGATCTCGGTCTCGCGGCGGTTGAATGCGGCATACAGGGTCGGCAGGTAAGCGATCTGAAGGGTGACGGTGACCAGGGCGGTCATGGCCGCGAGGTCCAGCAACGTCTTCTCGTAGAAACCGTGAGCCTCTGCCGAGCCGAAGGTCCACAAGGCCGGGCCCACGGTGCTGAACGCCGTGGTGATATTCGCTGTCATCGGCCACACCAGCAGAGCGAACCCGACGAAGAAGGTGCCGAGCCACATGGCCAACTGGACGATGAGGATCACGGCAGCCTGTCCCGCCGCTAGCCGGTCGCGCAGTTCATACTTCCTCACGGGCCGGGTGAACAGCCGGAAC
>JAOPYP010000265.1 GCA_025964635.1 Actinomycetes bacterium
CGCTGGCCCCGGCGGCCCGGGCGGCGGTCCCGGCCCGCGCCAATGGCTCCGCGCCGGCCCCGGTTAATGGCGCTCTCCCGTTCCAGGCCAACGGGGCCGCCGCAGCTCACGGTGCTGCGCCGATCCAGGCCAACGGCACCGGCCCGGTCAACGGCACACCCCCGGTGCAGGCCGACGGCTCCGGCCCGGACCCAGGGGCCGGTGCCGTACCCGGCCCGGCCGCACCGCTGCGGGTCAGCGCCCGGCACCTGAAACTGGCCCTCGACGAGCTGCTGGATACCCGGCACGACCTGACCCGCGTGCTGCTCGGCGGCCGTCCCATGCGCGGCGCGGACGTGATCATCCGGCCCGTGCTGCCCCATCTCCGCCCCAGCCGCTGACCCGCGCGCACCGTGGTCAGCCGGCGGGCCTGATGCCGGCCTCCTCGCCGCGTGGGCACATCACGCGTCCCCGACGTGATGCCTACTATGCGAAAATTTTGGTGCTCTCAAAAATATGATCTTGGTGTATCGTTAGGGCCATGACGCGCATCACGGTGGACGTTAACGATGGGTGGCTGGAGGCGGCGCGCGTGGTACTCGGCACGGACACCAAGGTGGCGACGATCAACGCCGCTCTGCACGCCCAGGCCCTCAAGGCGAAGGCCGCCGAGATCCTGGCCGCGCTGGACAGCGTCGAGATGGACTACACCGGGAGCGCCGACAGCTTCCGCTATGGCGGCGGCCGGGACCTGAGCCGGCTCGGAGAGCTCGCCCGGGAGGACGCGGCGGCCGAGCAGGACACCGGGTCCGGCAGCTGATGGCCGGGACGATCTACCTCGCCGACACCTCGGCGTACGTGGCCCAGGCCCGAGACCCAGAGGCGCGGGCCAGGTTCGCCGGACTGCTCACCGAGGGACGGCTGGCCGTCTGCCAGATGACCGCGCTCGAGTACCTCAACAACGCCCCGGACCCCAAGGGGCACGAGGTGCTGTGGACGGCCCTGCACGGGCAGCGCTGGATGGATGTGACGGCCACGGGCATGAACCGGGCCATGGAGGTGCACCGGATGCTTGCGGAACGCAGCCAGCACCGCAACTTCCGGCTGCCCGACCTGATCATCGCTGCGGCGGCCGAGCAGCACGGCGCCACGGTCCTGCACTATGACGCGGACTACGACCGCATCGCGGCGGTCACCGGGCAGCCGGTGGAATGGGTGGCAGCCCGGGGCTCGCTCTAGCGTTCATCTCCAGCGGGGTCCGTTCAGCCCCACCGAGGTGACGCCATCGCGAGGAGGTGGGCGCTCAGCGCCGCCGTCATCTCGGCCGGGTTGGACACATTGGCCAGGTGCGCGGCGCCCCGGATGACGGCCAGCCGGGATCCGGCAGTCCCCCGGGCGATCACGGCCCCGTGCCACGGCGGGGTCGACGGGTCTTCTGCGCCGGAAATCACCAGGGTGGGGGCGGTAATCCGGGCCAGGGCGGCCCGCAGGTCCATGCCCGCGATGGCGTCGCAGCAGCCCGCGTACCCTTCCGGGTCGACGCTGTCCAGGGTGGCGATGAAGCCGGCCGGCACCGACGGGAACCGGGCGGCGAAGGCCGGCGTGAACCAGCGGCCCACCACCTGGGCGGAGATGGGCGGCAGGCCGCCGGCCCGCACGGCCGCCGCCCGCTGGACCCAGAGATCGGTGTCCGGGAACCTGGCGGTCGTGCAGCACAGCGCCAGGGTGTCGATCCGCCCGGGTGCGTTCGCGGCCAGCCACATCCCGAGCATGCCGCCCAGCGACACGCCGCAGTACGACGCGTGCTCGACCCCGAAGTCGTCGAGCAGGCGGAGCACGTCCGCGCCCAGCCCGGCGATGGTGTACGGCCCTGGCGGGGCGGGCGAGCCGCCGTGCCCGCGGTGCTCGTAGCGGAGCAGCCGGAAGTGCTCCCCCAGCGCCGGGAGCTGCGGTTCCCACAGTTCCCGGGTGCTCCCGAGGGAGTTGCCGAGGACCAGGACCGGCGCGTCCCGCGGCCCGTCCAGTGACGCCGCCAGCCGGACCGGCTGGCGCGCGTCCGGCGTTTCCGGCCCGGCCGTGCCCGTTGCCGGGCTGGCCTCCCCCGGCACCGTGGCGGCCTGGGGGTCAGACATCGAAGAAGACGGTCTCGTGCTCACCCTGCAGGCGGATGCTGAAGTGGAACCGGGACTTGTCGTCCGCGTCCGCGGCGGCGATCAGGGTGCCCCGGCGGGCGGGGTCGGTGATGGCGGACAGCACCGGGTCGTCGGCGTTCGCTTCCTCTTCGTCTGGGAAGTAGATGCGGGTCACCACCCGGTCCAGGAGGCCGCGGGCGAACACCGACACGTCCAGGTGCGGGGCCTCCCGGCCGCCGTCCGGGCTGGGCAGCGCGCCGGGCCGGAGCGTGACGATGTGGTAGCTGCCGTCCGGCGCGGTCGGGCAGCGCCCGAAGCCGCGGAACGCGGTCCCCTGGCCCGGTGCGCCGCGCGGATCGTCGGGGTGATCGAAGCGCCCGTCCGGGTCGGCCTGCCACGTCTCGATCAGCCCGTCCGGGACCGGCGCGCCCTCGCCGTCCACCAGCCGCCCGGTGATCGTGATCGCCCCGGGGGTGTCCCCGGGCACGACGGTCGGGCCGTCCGGCCACGGCAGCCCGATGGTCAGGTACGGCCCGACGGTCTGCGAGGGCGTCAGCGGCAGCCCGGTCACCGCCGCTCCCCCCGCCGGCCGGCCGCGGGCTGCTCCTCGAACACGGTCCCGGCGCTGCCCCGGAGCACGATGTCCCATTCGTAACCGAGCGCCCAGTCCGGCTCGGTGAGGTTGATGTCGAACCGCGAGATCAGCCGCTGGCGGGCCTTCGGGTCCGGGATCGAGTTGAAGATCGGGTCGTATTCGAAGAGCGGATCGTCGGGGAAGTACATCTGCGTCACCAGGCGCTGCGTGAACGCCCGCCCGAACAGGGAGAAGTGGATGTGCGCAGGCCGCCAGGCGTTGGGGTGGTTGCGCCACGGGTAGGCGCCGGGCTTGATGGTCACGAACCGGTACCGGCCCTCGGAGTCGGTCACGCACCGGCCCACGCCGGAGAAGTTCGGGTCCAGCGGGGCCGGGTGGTTGTCCACCGCGTGCTGGTACCGGCCGGCCGCGTTGGCCTGCCAGACCTCCACCAGCGTGTCCGGGATCGGCCGCCCGCCGCTGTCCAGCACCCGCCCGGTCACGATGATCCGCTCGCCCAGCGGCTCACCCGCGTGCTGGGTGGTCAGGTCCGCGTCGGCCGGCGCGACCCGCCCCTCGCCCAGCGCCGGGCCGGTGATCTCGGTCAGCCCCTGCGTGATCATCAGCGGCCGCTGGGACGGCGCCCGCAGCGCGGTGGACCGGTAGCCCGGCGAGTCCAGCGGCGGGTGCAGCCCGCTGGGCCGCTCGTAGGAGGGCAGGACCAGCCCGGCTGGCGGGGATGGCGGGTGCGTGGTCATCGGGCGGCTGCTCCTTCTTCGGCGCGGCCGTGCAGGTCGCGCAGGGCGGTGAGCTCGGCCGCGGTGGGCGGCCCGAGCACCTTCAGTGAATCCGACACCGCGAGTTCCCAGCCGGTCTTGGCCCGCACGTCCGCCACCGTCACCCCGGGGTACAGCCCCGTCATCGTGAGCTCGCACGTCACCGGGTCCGGCTCGAGGATGCCCAGGTCGGTGATGACCTTGCGGGGGCCAGCGCCGGCCAGTCCCAGGCGCTCCCGGGCCCCGGCCCCGTCGCCGAAGCCGACCGAGGTCACGAAGTCGACCCGGTCCACGAACGACCGGCGGCTCTGCCGGACCACGACGATCACCTCGCGGCACGACGCGGCGATCTCCGGGGCACCGCCCGCGCCGGGCAGCCGGACCGCGGGCTCGGCGTAGCCGGAGCCGACGATCGTCGTGTTGATGTTCCCGAACTTGTCGATCTGGGCCGCGCCGAGGAAGCCGACCCCGATCCGGCCGGGCTGGAGCCAGTAGTTGAAGATCTCCGGCACGCTCACCACCGCGTCGGCGGTCTCGGCGAGGATCCCGTCACCGATGGACAGCGGCAGCCGGCCCGGCTTGGCCCCGATCGTGCCCGACTCGTAGATGAGCACGAGGTTCGGCGCGTGCGTGGCCCGGGCCAGGTTGGCCGCGGCGCTGGGCAGCCCGATGCCCACGAAGCAGGTCATGCCGTCGTGCAGGGCGCGGGCCGCGCAGGCGGTCATCATCTCGTCGGCGGTGAAGGCGGCCGGGTCCTTCGTCGCCGGTGCCTGAGCCCCGGTGGCGTTCATGGCCCACATCCTCCCTCGCCAGCCCCGGCGCCCGCCAGGGACCCGGTCTCGCCGTACACCTCCTCGGCCAGCCAGCGCCGGAACCGCTCCCGGTCCCGGCTGATCGCGTCCCAGGCCTGGTAGTACTCGTTGTCGCGGGCCGAGTAACCCAGCGCGTAGGAGGGGTGCGACCCGCCGGGTGCCGCGGCCACGTAGTCGACCACCCAGGAGGGCAGGACGATCGCCCCCGGCTCGGGCCGCAGCTCGTCCACGATCTCCTCGACCGTGGCGATCGACCGCTGGGCGCTGAGCACGGCTTCCTTCTGCACCCCGGTGATCCCCCACAGCTGGACGTTCCCGGCCCGGTCGGCGCGCTGCGCGTGGATGACGGCCACGTCCGGGTTCAGCGCGGCCACGGCCGTCAGCCGCTCACCGGTGAATGGGCAGGTGACCGACCGGATGGCGGGCTGGCCGTCCAGGCCGGGCAGGCCCTCGAGGCCGGTGCCGCTGTAGCCGCGCAAGATGGCGAACGGCACGCCCGAGGCGCCCGCCACGTACCGGTTCGCCATCCCCGCGTGACTGTGCTCCTCCAGCTGCAGCGGTCCCGGCCAGCCATGCTCCACCGCGTCGCGGAACCGGTGCAGCGAGCCCACCCCCGGGTTGCCGCCCCACGAGAAGATGAGGCGGCTGGCGCAGCCCGCGCCGATGAGCTGGTCGTAGATCACATCCGGGGTCATCCGGATGAGGGTCAGGTCACGCCGGCGCTGCCGGATCACCTCACGCCCGGCCGCGAACGGGATGAGGTGGGTGAACCCTTCCATCGCGACCGAATCCCCGTCGTGGACGGCCCGTGCGACGGCATCGGCCAGTGAAACGATCTCCGCCATATCCTCCGCCCAGCACAGCCAACACCGGCACAGCCAACACCGGTACAGCAACCACCTGTACCGCGGCACCGGTACAGCCAGCACCCCTGCCGCGGTCACCCGCGCTTACCCGACACCATAATGACCAGGTGGTCGCGATAAGTACAGCCGTTCGTCATACGGACATTACGGCACGGGCGGCACCGGCATGGTGCCCGGTGCACCCGCTTCCGCCAGCACTTCCCGGGCGATGGCGAATGCGCGGTTCGCGGCCGGAACCCCGGCGTACACGGCGGTGTGCAGCAGCACTTCGCCGATCTGGCCGGGGGTCAGGCCGTTGCGCAGCGCGGCCCGCAGGTGCATGGCCAGCTCCGCGTCCTGGCGGAGCACGACGAGCGCGGTCAGCGTGATCATGCTCCGCTCGGCGCGGGACAGTCCCGGCCGGGACCAGATGTCGCCCCACGCGTAGCGGGTGATGAAGTCCTGGAACGGCGCGGTCAGCGGCGTGGTCGCGGCGACCGCGCGGTCGACGTGCTCGTCCCCCAGGACCTCACGGCGGACCGTCATCCCCTGCGCGGCGCGCTCAGCATCGTCCATTGGTTCCGCCTTTCACGGCCCGGTTTCATGACTGTGTGCAGCAGGCGCTGCGGTCGGCCAGGAAGGTTACCCACTCCCGCGCCCCGGCTGGTAGCCGGGCGGCCCCGGCCTATCCGGCGGCTCCGGGCCGGCGGCTCGCTAGCCGGGTCGCCTCCAGCCCGCTGCCCTAGCCAGTGGCCTGGGTGTGCGCGATCAGGGCCGCGTCCACGAACGCCGCGGCCGCGCCCAGGTACCCGGCCGGGTCCAGGGCGGCGGCGACCTGCTCCGGGGTGATCCCGGCCTCGGCGAGCCGGCCGTTGTCCAGGCGGTCCAGCAGCGCCTCGCCGAGCGCCCGGCCTTCCGCCACGGCCGCGGCGCTGGCCTCGGCCAGGAGGTCATGAGCGGCGGTGCGCCCCAGCACGGGCGTGAGCAGCGCCGCGACGTGCTCGGCCATCGGGAAACCGCCGGCCGCGTCGAGGTTGCGCCGCATCCGGCCTGGATCGGGCTCCAGGCCGCCGACCAGCTCCGCGGCCCAGGACGCGGCCGAACCGGTGAGCCGGAGCAGGTCGGCCAGCGGCTCCCACTCCGCGTGCCAGGCCCCGGCGGCCCGCTGGTGTTCCTGCTCCGCGGCGGCGGCCAGGGTGGCGACCAGCCCGGGAACCTGCCGCGTGCAGCCGAGGACCGCGATCGAGGCGACCGGGTTGCGCTTGTGCGGCATGGCGGACGACCCCCCGCGTCCGCCGCCTGCGCCGCCCTCGGTGACCTCGCCGACCTCGGACTGGGCGAGCAGGGTGACGTCGCGGGCCACCTTGCTGAGCACTCCGGTGGCGCCCGCGCAGGCGCCGGCGATCTCCGTGATGCGCAGCCGGTCGGTGTGCCATGGCAGCGTGGGTGCGTGCAGGCCCAGCTCCGCGGCCAGCAGCGCCGCGACCTCGGGCCCGCGGTCACCGAGCGCGGACAGCGTGCCCGCGGCCCCGCCGAACTGCACCGCGAGACGGCTGGCCGCGACCCGGTCCAGCGCGACCGCGGCCTCATCCAGCCCGGTCAGCCAGCCCGCGGCCACGAGGCCGAAGGTGACCGGCACGGCCTGCTGGAGCAGGGTCCGGCCGATCATGATGGTGTCCCGGTGCGCCGCCGCCAGGCGGACCGCCGCGGTGGCCGCCGCGGCCAGGTCGTCGGAGATGACCCCCAGCGCCTGCCGGGCGAGCAGCATGGCCGCGGTGTCGATGATGTCCTGGCTGGTCGCGCCCTGGTGCACCGCGCCCGCGGGGCCGGGGGGGAGCCTGCGGGTCAGCTCCCGGACCAGCGCGGGCACCGGGTTGCCGGCCAGCGCGGCCTGCCGGCCCAGTTCCGCGGGGTCGAACGCCTCGGCCCGGGCCGACTCGGTGACCGCGGCGCCCGCTCCCGGCGCGGCCATCCCGGCTTGCTCGAGTGCCCGGGCCAGGGCGGCCTCGGTGTCCAGCATGGCCTGAAGCCAGGCCTGGTCGGAGGTGTCCACGGCACCACGGCCGAACACCCCGTCGAAGAGTCCCTGGGAAGTGTGCACCGCCTGCTCCTGGGAGAGTGCGCCAGTCATCGGGCTGCCTGCCCGGCCCCACCCTAGTGGCCCGCGCCTCCGGCACGATTCCCGGAAAATGCTGGCCCGGAGATGCAACGCTGCGTAGGCGATCGGTACTCGTATGTGATGTGACTCGGGAGGCGGCCATTCTGGATGCGACGGCAGATGCGGTGGAGACGGCCCGGCAGGATGAGTTCGGCCAGTTCATGGCCGCTCGCTGGGCGGGCCTGGTGCGGGTGGCCTACGGCCTGACCGGAGACCGGTGGGTGGCCGAGGACGTGGCCCAGGCCGCACTGGCCAGCGCCTACGCCGCCTGGTGGCGGGTGCGCCGGGCTGATGACCCGGACGCTTACGTGCGCCGGATCCTGGTCAACACCAGCAACCGCAGGTTCCGCCGGCGCCGGGTGACCGAGCACGCCCGGGAGCCGGGCGAGCTGCCGGACACGGTGGTCGCGGATCCTTCCGACCTGATCGGCCAGCGCTCGGTGCTGCTGTCCGCGCTGCGTGAACTGCCCGCCCGGCAGCGGGCGATCGTGGTGCTCCGGTACTGGGAGGACCTCAGCGACGCCCAGGTGGCCGCCGCGCTCGGCTGCACCGAGGGCACGGTACGCAGCCAGGCCTCGCGCGCTCTGGCGAAGTTGCGCGGCAGCGCCGCGCTGGCCGACGGCGTGACCGGGCGGGGAGCGGCATGACGGTCCCCGGCGACCCGCGAAGCGAGCGCCCAGATCAACGGAGTCCGTGGGAACGGAGCACGACGCCAGTGAGCATCCTCGACGAGCAGGTCCTCAGCCAGCGGCTGCACGAGGACCTCGACGCCCTGGCGGCCCCGCCCCCGCCGGTGGGTACGGTGCTGCACCGCGGCCGGGCGATCCGGGCCCGGCGCTGGGCCGCGGCCGCGGCCGGGCTGATGGCCGGGGTGGCCGCCGTCGCCATCGTGGTGTCCGCCCAGCCCGGCAGCCCGGCCGCCCGCCCGGCGGCCGCCCGGACCGGGTCCGCGACCAGAAGCCCGGGCCCGGGCGGGCCCCCGCCGCCGGGCGGATCGCTGAATGCAGCCGCACCGACGGGCGGGACCGTGTTCGCCGCGGGCACCGCCGGCGGCGCGGCCTGGCAGCTCTCGCTGCGCAACGTCGCCGGCCACGGATCCAGCTGCCTGCCCGCGGTCATGCTCAACGGCACCGACGGCGACCTGCTGCCCACGGCCGCAAGCCTCACCAACGGCATCACCAGCAGCGCGTTCCTCAACTACGCGCCTGGTCACCCGGGCGCCGGCTATGCGGCCCTGCAGGTCGCCCCCGCCGTGACTCACCTCACCGCGATTTTCCGCAACGGAACCACGCTGACCGTGCATCCCGTGCCCCTGCGCGCGTGTGGCCAGCAACGGCACCTGGCGGGCTTCGCCTACCCGCTCTCCGGCGTGGCCCAGATCACCGCCTACTCGGGTGGCCAGTTCGCGTCGACGGCCCGGGAGACACCGCCGGCCAGCATGTTCGGCGGCGCGGGCGACTCCGGCGGCTCCGCCACCGGGCCGCCTGCCCTGCGCCTGGTGCCCGGGGTGTGGGAGCACCTGGGCGCCACGCCGCCGGACACGGCGTCCGGCACGATCGGCTCGGGAGGATCAGGCGCCGGGCGCTGGCGGGTCACGGTGACCCTGGGCGCCGCGGGTGAGTGCTTCGCCGGGTCCTCGTTCGGCGCCGGCACCTACACCAGCGGCACCGCCTGCCAGCCGATCGGGCGGCCGCCCGCCACGGTGATGCTGCGTCCCCTGGTCTTCGCCGCGCAGCCCCGGCTGTCCGGTTACGGGGGCCTGGTCAGCCCGCGGGCCGCCACCGTGATGGCGGCCCTGTCCAGCGGCACCACCGAGCGGATCAGCCCGGTCACCGTGGGGGGCCGCAGCTACCTGGCCCTGGCCCTGCCGTCCGGCACCACGCTGAGCCGGCTGACGCTGCTCGACCGCTCCGGGCACGCATTCGCCACCGTGACGTCCATCCCGCCGGCCGGCTGATCCCGGCGGCCCGGGCCCCGGCCGGCCGCTGATCCTGCCGCGCGGAGAATCCCCTGCCCCCAGCGGGGGCTCGTGGCCTATCGTCAGTTGTATGACCGTGCAATCGCCTCTCCCGGGCGGACCTGGACTGGCCCAGGTGCGCCGCCTTGTCACCGAGATCCCCGGCCCCTGCTCACGTGAGCTGCTGGCCCGCCGCGAGGCCAGCGTGGCCCGCGGGGTCAGCCATGTCCTCCCGGTGTTCATCAGCGCCGCGGGCGGCGGCGTCCTCATCGACGTCGACGGCAATTCCCTGATCGACTTCGGCTCGGGGATCGCAGTGACGTCGGTGGGCAACAGCGCGCCCCGCGTCACGGCCGCCATCCGCGAGCAGGCCGAGCGGTTCACCCACACCTGCTTCATGGTCACCCCGTACGAGGAGTACGTGGCGGTCTGCGAGGAGCTCGGCCGGCGGACGCCCGGGGACCATGACAAGCGGTCCGCGCTACTCAACTCGGGGGCGGAAGCGGTCGAGAACGCGGTCAAGATCGCCCGGCACGCCACCGGCCGGCCCGCCGTCGTGGCGTTCGACCACGCTTACCACGGCCGGACCAACCTGACCATGGCGCTGACCGCGAAGAACATGCCGTACAAGGACAAGTTCGGGCCGTTCGCCGGGGAAATCTACCGGATGCCGATGGCCTATCCGCTCCGCTGGCCGGGCGGCCCGGAGGCGTGCGCCGCGAACGCGCTCGACGTGATCACCGGGCTCATCCACACCCAGGTGGGTGAGGACAATGTGGCCGCGGTGCTCATCGAGCCCATCCAGGGCGAGGGCG
>JAOPYP010000285.1 GCA_025964635.1 Actinomycetes bacterium
CCGCGGCGGGTCAGACGGCCAGGTCGGTGCGCAGCACGCTGAACCAGATCCCGTCCCGCCACGCGCCGTCGCGCCATCCGATGCCGCGCAGCAGGCCCTCCCGGGTGAACCCGGCCTTCTCCAGCGCCCGCTGCTCGGCGATGTTGCCTGCCTCGGTGGCCGCCTCGATCCGGTGCACGGGGGTGTGCGCGAACAGGTAGCGCACCAGCAGCCGGTGCGCCTCAGTGCCGTACCCGTGGCCCCGGGCCCTGGCGGCCAACGCGATGCCGATCTCCCAGCAGTAGGCCGTCGGGGTGGGGGACTTGCGCCGCCAGTTGACGAGCCCCAGCCGTTCCTGGCCGCGGACCACCATGAGGGTTCCGCCATCGTCGCCGAGGAGACCGTTCTCCGCCCACCGGCGGTGCCACTGGTGGCGGTCGGTCCAGCCGTACCAGGAGAACTCCCCCGCCGCGTCCGGGTCACCCCCGACCAGGTCCCCCAGCATCGCCAGATCGTCTTCCTCGACGGGCCGCAACGCGATCGGATCGTCCATACCCAGCATCCTGCCGCACGGTCGGGAGGGGAGGGTGCCCCGACGGGGAGGGTGCTGCCGCGCGGGGTCGCGACCGACGCGGACAGGACCTTCACCCGCTAGCACCGGCCGGCCGCCGGGGTCGCGGTCATCGGCGTTCTGGAGGCGTCCACGGTCATGCTGACCAGGGAGGTAGCCGGGCGGACCGGAAGGCGGCGGTGCCGCTGCTGCCGTACCTGACTGGAACGGGTTCGCCCTGGTGCTGAACACCAGGATCGCCCTCGTCAACCGGGACGGCCGCGGCCGCTGAGCCGGGCGGGCGAGCCGCGCCGCGCCCCGTCCTCCTCAGCGGGTGCCTCCTCGTCCGCGGGTACCTCCTCGTCCGCGGGTGCCTCCTCGTCCGCGGGTGCCTCCCCGTCCGCGAGTGCCTCCCCGTCCGCGAGTGCCTCCTCCTCGCCCGCCGGGGCGGGGCCCTGGCGGGCGAGGGCGAACCAGGCCGCGCCGGCCGCCGCGACAAGGGCGGCCACGGCCCAGGCGGCCCGCGGCGGGGGCGTGCCCAGCGCGGGGGTTCCGCTCGTGGCCGCGGCCACCAGGAGCGCCGTGGCGATGCCCACGGCCGTACCGAGCTGGGCCGCGGTGTTGATAATCCCGGACGCGCCGCCCCGCCACCGCGGCGCGACGTCGGTGCCCAGGCCGGTGGCCGCGACCGACGACAGCCCGATGCCCGCCCCGCCCGCGGCGGCGGACAGCGGCACCGCCCACGCCTGCGCGGCCAGCGGGATCAACATGGCGTCCGCGACCGCGATCAGGGCGAGACCGGCGGCGATCAGGCGCTGGGCGACCAGCCGGGGCGGCCCCGCGCGGCGCTGCACCGCCGCGGCCAGCGCCGACCCGCCGATCACGGCCAGGCTGAACGGGAGCAGGCTCGCCGCCGCCTGCAACGGTGTCCGGCGCAGGGAATTCTGCAGGTACAGGGTGACCAGCGTGACGGCCGAGCTGGTGGTCGCGGTGTTGAGCAGGCCGCCGAGCGTCCCCAGCCGCAGCTGCCGGGACCCGATCAGCTCCGGCGGCAGCAACGGCGCGGCGGCGCGGCGGTCCACCAGGACGAAGCCGCCGGCCAGCGCAAGGCAGGCGGCCAGCAGCAGGCCGCCGGCCACGTGGCCGTCCGGCTGGCTGATCAGGGTCGCGCCGACCACGAACGCCATGACGGCCGCAGTGAAGATGGCCGCTCCGGCCAGGTTCAGCGATCCCGCTTGCCGGCGGCCGCCGTCCCGGGGCACCGTGGCCGCGATGACCGCGGCCAGCGCGGCGGACAGCGGCAGGTAGGCCCAGAAGATGACGCGCCAGCTAGTCAGGTCGGTGACGATGCCGCCCACGACGAAGCCGCTGGCGCCCGCCGCCGCCCCGGCCGCGCTCCAGGCCGCGATGGCCCGGTGCCGGGCCGGCCCTTCGGCAGTGATCGTGGTCAGCAGGCGCAGCGCGGAGGGCACCGACGCGGCGGCCGCCGCGCCCTGCAGGCAGCGGCCGGCGGTGAGGGCCAGGACCGACGGCGCGGTGGCGGCCACGAGGGCACCCGCCGCGAACACGGCCAGGCTGGCCAGGATCGTGCGCCGGTGCCCGTAACGGTCCCCGAGCCGG
The DNA here is from genome assembly GCA_025964635.1 of Actinomycetes bacterium. GTDB lineage: Bacteria > Actinomycetota > Actinomycetes > Streptosporangiales > Streptosporangiaceae > RYN-230. Next base: position 2,150 of record JAOPYP010000285.1, read on the forward strand.
GCGCCGAGCATGAGCAGGCCGCCGAAGAACATGGCGTAGCCGGTCGCGATGAGGCTGCCCAGGGAGTCCGGGGCGTGCAGGCTGGCCAGCATCGCGGGCAGGGACGTGACCACCACGGTCACCCCGAGCACGTCCATGAACTGCACCAGGCACAGCGAGACCACGGCCACGCCCACCCGGCGGGCGGGATCTGCGGCGGCGGCACTGCGGGGCTGGCCCATAGACCCTGTAACTTCCACCACAGATCCGGGCAAACCTGAAGCCAGGCCGGCCCGGGTCCCGGCGGGCGGCCAGAAGCGCTGGCCGCCCGGCGGGAACGGGCTCAGGCCACCGGGGCGAGCGCGGCGGCCAGCTTGGCCAGCGCGGCTTCCCAGCCCGGGCCGACGTTCTCCGCCACCCCGGGCATGGCCGCGGCGAGTTCGCCGAGGTGTTCGTGGACGAGGGTGAGCAGGGTGCCGCCCGCCGGGTCCGGGGAGAACGTGATCGTCAGCTGCGAGTCGAAGACCGGGCCGTCGGTACGCTCCGGGCCGACGAAGCCCCAGCGGAACACCAGGCGCTCGTGCGGGACGAGTTCGAGAAGTTCAGCCTCGAAGCCGCCGGCGTCGCGGCCGGATTCCTCCTGCCAGATCCGGTAACTGCCGCCGGGCCACTCCTCAACCTCGGCCCGGGCCATGGTCAGGCTGCCCGGTGCCATCCAGCGCGCCAGCAGGTCAGGGTCGAGCCAGGCCCGGTAGACCTGGCCGGGAGGAGCCGGGATGAGACGTTCCACCCGGACCACGGCGGGTGGCACAGCGCTTGGAGTCATTTGCTCGTCCAGTCCGTTAGGGATGTTCGGGATTTTCCGGGCCGGGGGCGGCCGTGCGGACGAGGTGCGCCAGGGCATCGAGCCGGTCGTTCCAGAACGGCTCGTACCAGCTCAGCCAGGCCTCGGCCTGGGCCAGCGGGGCGGCCCGCAGCCGGCACAGATGGCGCCGGCCGCTCACGGTGCGATGCAGCAGCCCGGCCCGCTCCAGGACCTGGACATGCTTGGAGGCGGCCGCCAGCGACATGGTCAGCGGCTCGGCCAGCTGCCCCACGGTCAGCGCGCCGGCGGCCAGGCGGCGGAGCATCGCCCGCCGGGCATCGTTCGCGAGCGCGTGGAACACCTCGTCCATCCCGGGCGCCTCGACGGCCAGATCCTCAACCACATGGTTGAGCTTAGGTGGCTGGCCGGCCGATGGTCAGCCGTATGGTTGGGCTTTTGGCCCGAGAGGTGGGCCACCTGATCCGGGCCGGCTGACGGCAGGCCAGAATCTGCGCATGGGTCTTGCACGCTCGGTTGCGTTGTTCATCGCCGCGGGTCTGGCGGAAATCGGCGGGGGGTACCTCATCTGGCGCTGGCTCCGGGACGGGGCGCCGGTCATCGTCGGCATCCTGGGCGGGGCCATCCTCGTGGTCTACGGGATCATCCCGACCCTGCAGAAGAGCTCCGACTTCGGCCGGATCTACGCGGCCTACGGCGGCGTGTTCGTGGTCGCGTCGCTGCTGTGGGGCTGGGGCGTGGACAAGAGCCGCCCGGATCGCTTCGACTGGGTCGGCGCCGCGGTGGTCCTGGCCGGCGTGGCGATCATCTACTTCGCCCCGCGACGCTAACTCAGCGCCGCTGATCCCGTGCGCCTTCCAGGCCGCGTAGGCGCCCGGCAGGCAGGCGGCGCAGGGCCGGTAGCCGGCCGCGACCGCGGTCGGCTCGTCGGCGAAGAACACGCGGTGGGCGGTGTAACCGCCGCGGGCGATGGCGCGCCGGGCCGACGGGCAGTCGAGCCGGCCGTAGATCCTGGCCGTGCGGTGGCCGCCGAACTGGCCGGGCACCGGGCTCCGGTACGGGCGCCGGTCGGCGCCGAGCAGCGTGTACGTCCGGGGAGACCCGCCGGGCCCCGCCCCGGCCATCAGGCGGCGTCGTGGAAGACGAGACCCAGGGTGAACCGCTCGCCGGAGCGGATGACGGACACGCCGTGCCGGACGGGCGCCGCCGACCAGCCACGCCGGGACTCCACCGGGCGGTCGCGGGTGGTGAAGACCAGGCCGTGCCCGTGCGGGATGAGGGTGGCGGTGCCGCGGGACTGGGCGCGCGGGCGCTGCTCGTAGAGCAGGAACTCCCCGCCGGTGTGGTCGGCGCCGGGGTGGCTCAGGTTGATCACGACCTGCAGCGGGAACACCAGGTCGCCGTACAGGTCACGGTGCAGGGCGTTCCAGTCGCCGGCCCGGTAGCGCAGCAGGATCGCCGTGGACTTGGTCTGGCCGGCGGCGTGGCACGCCTCGAGCCAGTCGTCGAGCCGGTCCGGCCACGGGGCCGGGCGCCCGAGCCGGCTCCACCAGTCGCGGGCGACCGGCAGCAGCTTCGGGTACAGGGCCTGCTTGAGCTCGGTGACCGCTTCGGGGAACGGCCTCGCGAAGTAGCGGTACTCGCCCTCACCGAAGCGGTGCCGGGCCATGTTGACGGTGGACCGGAACCGTGCGTCGTCGGGATAGAGGGCGGCGATCGCGGCCGCCTCGTCGCTGGTCAGCAGCGGCCCGGTCAGGCTGCAGCCGTAGGCGTCCAGCCCGGCGCGGACCGCGTCCCAGTCGGTGGCGTCGACGCGGTCCTGCCACGTCCCGGCCGGGTCAGCGGGCCCGGTGCCGCCCGCCCCGGTGCTGGTGCTCGTGCCGTTGCTTGTGCGGGTGCTGGTGATGGGACTCATGCTGCTGCCTCCTCCAGGGTGAGCAGGGTGCGCTTGGCGTCGGGGCCGCCGCGGTAGCCGCCCATGCTGCCGTCGGCGCGGACCACGCGGTGGCACGGCACCACGACCGGCAGCGGGTTGGTCGCGCAGGCGGTGCCGACGGCGCGGACCGCCCGGGGACTGCCGGCCAGCCGGGCGACGGCGGTGTAGCTGGCGGTGTGCCCGTAGCCGATCTCGGGCA
>JAOPYP010000317.1 GCA_025964635.1 Actinomycetes bacterium
TGGCGCTGCCCGCCACGGCCCGGCCGGGCGGGACGGGCGCTGCGGCCGTCCGCGAGCGGGCGGCGGGCATCGTCGCGCGCCAGGTCCGGCCGGCCATGCAGCGGCTGCTCGATTGCCTGCGGCAGGACCTGCTGCCGGTGGCCCGGCCGGACGACCAGGCGGGTATCTGCTTCGTGCCGGGCGGGGAGGAGGGCTACCTGGCCGCCGTCCGCCAGCACACGACCACCGGCCTCACCCCCGAGCAGATCCACCAGACCGGCCTGGACTGCCTGGCCGCCCTGAGGGAGGAGTGGACCGAGCTGGGTGGCCGGGTGCTCGGGATCGCCGGCCTGCCCGGCATCCTGGCCCGGCTGCGTGACGACCCCGCGCTGCGCTTCGCGGACACCGGGCAGATCGTCCGCACCGTCACCGGCGCCCTGGCCCGGGCCGAGGCCGCCCGGGATCAGTGGTTCCCGCGGTACGAGATCCCGGACTGTGTCGTGGAGGAGATCGACCCGGTCGAGGCGGGTAACGCGGCGCTGGCCTATTACCGGCCGCCGGCTGCGGGCGGGGTGCGGCCCGGCGCGTTCTGCGTGCTGACCGCCCGGCGCGCGCAGCGGTTCGGTTACGAGTACGAGGCGCTGTCCTTCCACGAGAGCACACCCGGCCACCACCTGCAGATCGCGTCGGCGCAGACCCTCGCGCTGCCCGCGTACCGCCGGTTCCTGGACGCCGAGGTGTGCGGCTACGTCGAGGGCTGGGGGCTGTACTGCGAGCGGCTGGCCGACGAGATGGGCCTGTACACCTCCGACCTCCAGCGCCTGGGCATGCTCTCGTTCGACGCGCTGCGGGCCTGCCGGCTGGTGGTGGACACCGGCATGCACTATTACGGCTGGTCCCGGGCCCGGGCGGCGGACTTCATGTGGCGCCACACCGCCACCACCCGGGCCAACGTGGAGAACGAGATCAGCCGGTACATCGGCTGGCCCGGCCAGGCCCTGGCCTACATGACCGGCCGCCGGGAGATCCAGCGGCTGCGCGGCCTGGCCGAGCGGGCCCTCGGCCCCCGCTTCGACGTCCGCGCGTTCCACGGGACCGTGCTCGGCCAGGGTGCCGTGCCGCTCGCCGTGCTGGAGCAGCTGGTGACCCGGTGGGTGGACTACGAGTCGCGCAGGCTGCGCTCGTAGTCCGCGAGCAGTTCCAGGTTCGCCACGTCGACCGGGAGCTCGCCGCGCTCGATGGAGTGGATCAGCTCGGTGACCCGGGTGGTCAGCGGGCCGCGCAGCCCGCCCAGCTGCCCGTCCACCTCGGTCTGGCGCTTGCGCACGACCAGGTCCCGGTAGATCCCGCTGTGCGACTTGGCGCTGCCGCGGTTGAACACGGCCAGCCGGTCCAGCGAACCCTCCAGGTCGCCAGGCTCGAACCCGTCGAAGCCCTCCGGTGGCACCGGGGCCTGGGCCAGCACCTCCCGGGCGATGGCCAGCATGAGCGGCCGCCAGCGCGGGTCCTCGAGGGCCTCGGCGATGGACAGCGGGGACACCGCGCCGGCGAACAGCATGGCCCCGTAGGCTTCCTTGCCCCACAGGTAGCCCATGATGTTGCCGGTCGGCTCGGCGTAGGGAAGCGCCCGGGCCAGCTCGGCGACCCGCGGGGTGATCTCGCCGCCCTCCGGCTCGCCGACCCGGAACGTCCCGACGTTGCCCTGCATGATCCGTCCGGGCGCGAGGACGTCGGCACCGAAGTTCACGAAGCTGGCGACTAGCCGCCCGGGTCCGGTCACGGCCGTGATGGCGTCCACGGTCAGACCGTTCTGGAAAGAAACCACATAGCCCTGCGGATCCAGCCGGCCGCGGAGCAGCCCGGCGGCCCGCGCGGTGTGGTGGCTCTTCACGGCGATGGCCACCCGGCCGAGCGAGCCGGGCAGGCCGTCCGGGGCTACGGCGCGGGCGGCGACGGTGAAGTTCTCGACCGGTCCCTCGATGCTCAGCCCGCTGCGGTTGATCGCGTCGACGTGCTCCTGATCGGCGTCGCACAGCAGCACGTCGTGACCGTCGCGGATCAGGTGGGCGCCGATGGTCCCGCCGATCGCCCCGGCGCCGATGATCGTCAGCTGCACGGCTCAGTTTCCAGCATCACGCGAAGAGTAGCGGACGAGCCTGCAACGCCGGCGGCCCGGCCCGGGGCTGCGAGCCCGCGGCTCTACCCGTGCGGCCAGCACCCGGGCCGGCCCTGCTTGCGGAATGCGGATTCCGCTTTGCTAGGCTCCGTAATCGGAAGCTTGATTCCGTTTCGGGGAGGTCCCGTGGCCGTCGGTAGCCAGCGCGCGCATTACCAGGTGACGTTCGCGGTGCTGGCCCTGGGCGTTGCGGCGTTCGCCCTGTTGCAGTCGCTGGTGATCCCGGTGCTGACGACGGTGCAGCACGAGCTGCACACGACGCAGAGCGCCGCGACGTGGGTTCTCACCGCGTACCTGCTGTCGGCGTCGATCATGACGCCGATCCTGGGGCGGACCGGCGACATGATGGGCAAGAAGCGGGTCTTCGTGGCCACGCTGATCGCGCTGGCGGTGGGCTCGCTCCTGGCCGCGGTCGCGCCCTCGATCGGGGTCTTGATCGTGGCCCGGGTGATCCAGGGGATCGCCGGGGGGATGGTGCCCGTCGCGTTCGGGATCATCCGGGATGAGTTCCCGGCCGAGAAGGTGACCGGCGCGGTAGGGGTTCTCGCGTCGCTGACCGCGGTCGGGGCAGGCCTCGGCATCGTGCTGGCGGGGCCGATCGTGAACCTGCTGGACTACCACTGGCTGTTCTGGCTGCCGATGATCCTCACGGTGCTCGCGGCGGCGTCCGCGGTGGTGTTCGTGCCCGAGTCGCCGGTGCGGACCCCCGGGCGGATCAGCTGGCTGCCTGCGGTACTGCTGTCCGGCTGGCTGGTTGCGCTGCTGGTCGCGCTGAGCGAGGCGCCCGGCTGGGGCTGGGCCTCCGGCCGGGTGATCGGCCTGCTGGCCGCCGCGGTGATCCTGGCCGCGGCCTGGGTGCTCGCCGAACTGCGCGCCGCCACACCACTGATCGACATGAAGATGATGCGCCAGACCGCCGTGTGGACCAACAACCTGGTCGCGCTGCTGATCGGCGTGGGAATGTACGCGACGTTCGCCTTCCTGCCCGAGTTCGTGCAGACGCCGTCCGCCGCCGGGTACGGCTTCGGGGCGAGCATCACCCAGTCCGGCCTGATGCTGCTGCCCTCGACGATCACGATGTTCGCCGTGGGCATGTTCGCGGGCCGTCTCGCCCGCAAGCTCGGCGGCAAGGTCCTCGTGATCGCCGGGTGCCTCATCGGGTGCGTGGCCATGTCGATCCTCGCCTTCGCGCACGGCCACGAATGGGAGATCTACCTCTCGAACGCCATCATGGGGATCGGCTTCGGCCTCGCGTTCTCGGCCATGTCGGCGCTGGTGGTGGCCGCGGTGCCGCCCTCGCAGACGGGTGTCGCGAGCGGCATGAACGCGAACATCCGCACGATCGGCGGCAGCATCGGCTCGGCGGTCATGGCCAGCATCGTGACCTCTCAGCTCGAGCCGTCCGGGCTGCCGAAGGAGTCCGGCTACACGACCGGGTTCGCGGTGATGGCCGGCGGGCTGGTGCTGGCCGCGCTCGCGGGCCTGCTGATCCCGTCGGCCCGCGGACGGCGGCGGACGGCCGGCGAGATGGACCACGCCGAGATGGCCATGGTCGCCGGGGGCACGGTCCTCGGGGACGAGAGCGAATGACCGCACTCCGGCACCGGCCCGCGGCGACCCGGCGCGACGCGGTCCGGAACTATCACCGCATCCTCGCCGCCGCGCGCGAGGTCCTGGGGGAGTCCGGCGCCGACGCCAGCATGGAGGAGATCGCCGCCCGCGCCGGCGTGGGCGTCGGCACCGTGTACCGCCGGTTCGCCAGCAAGGACGCCCTGATCGACGAGCTGCTCCAGCTGGCCCTGGACGAAGTCCTGGCCGCCGCCGAGCGGGCGCTGGCGCGCACCGACGGGCACGGGCTCGAGGAGCTGCTGCGGGCCCTCGGCCAGTCCTTCGCCGACCATGCGCGGTACGCGAACCTGCTCCTGCAGCGCCAGACCGACGACACCACCGCACGCCGGATGCGGGCCGCGACCGAGGAGCTCACCGCCCGGGCGATCGCGGCCGGCACGGTGAAGCCGGGGACCACCCCCGGCGACGTGCTGGCCCTCGTCTGGGCCATGCGCGGGCTGGTCCAGGCCACCGGGGAGGTCGCACCCGGGGCGTGGCAGCGCTTCCTCGATATCCACCTGGCCGGCCTGCGGGCGGCCGGGCCGCTCAGCAGCACTCCTCCGCTGTCTTCCCGGCAGCTGGCGAAGCTGGCCCGCCGTTCCTAAGCCAGCGGTCCGGTCGCGGACACGTGCCCTGCGTACGGTTCGCCGCCCTGACCATGGGCTCAGGGTTTGCGGCCCATGCCCGCGAAGACCGGGATGACCAGCGGGTTGGGCAGGGTGCGCCACTGCGGCATGGGCACGATCCCCGGCTCGACGAGTTCCAGGCCGTCGAAGTAGCGCGCGATCTGGGCGCGGCTGCGCAGCGTGGACTGGGCCGGCCCGAGGCGGGCGTTCAGCCCGGCCGTGCTGGCGGTGACCCGCTCGGTGTCGATGTCGGTCGTGGTGTCCGAGATCGTCAGGTGGCTGCCCGGCGGCACCGCGTCCATCAGCCGGGAGACGATCTCGTGCGGGCGATCCTCATCCGGGACGTACTGCAGGACCAGCAGCGACATGACGGCGATGGGCTGGCTGAAGTCGAGGACCTCGGCCGCGGCCGCAAGGATCTTGCTGGTGTCGCGGGCGTCCGCGTCCACGTAGGCGGTGGCGCCCGCGGGGGTGCTGGTCAGCAGGGCCCGGGCGTGGGCCAGCACGATGGGGTCGTTGTCCACGTACACGATCCGGGACTCGGGCGCGATCGCCTGGGCCACCTCGTGGGTGTTCTCGGCCGTCGGCAGGCCGGTCCCGATGTCCAGGAACTGCCGGATCCCGGCCTCCTCGGCCAGGTACTGCACCGCGCGGCGCAGGAACGCCCGGTTGGCCCGCACGCCAGCCAGGATGTTCGGCATCACCTCGATGAACTGCTCGGCGGCTTCCCGGTCCGCCTCGTAGTTGTCTTTCCCGCCGAGCCAGTAGTCGTAGACCCGGGCGGGGTGAGCGCGGGTGATGTCGAAGGACGGCGGTTCGGCGGCCCTGGTGTCAGTGCCCCGGCGGCCGGAGACGTCCTGCGTACTCATCGGATCGGGCCTTCCTCGCTAGTCGCTGCTCGCTGGTGGTTGCTCGCTGGTGGTTGCTCGCTGCTGGCCGGGCTGCGTGCTGTCCCGGGTTACACCGTGGTCTCTACGTCTGCAGGTGGCGGCTGATGCGTTGGAAGAAAGGTATCGACTGCGCGGGGCTCAGGGAGATCGCGCTGAGCCGGTTCATAATGTCGAGGTAATGATCGGTGGCGGCCGGCTTTTCCAGGTAGATAGCGCCGGTGAGCTGCTCGATGTACACCACGTCGGGGACGTCGGGCTCACTGAAGCGCAAGATCGAGAATGAGCCGCCGGCGGCGTCGTGGCCGCCGGCCAGGAACGGCACGACCTGCAGGGTGACGTTGGGCAGCTCGGCGAGCTCGGCCAGCCGCCGGAGCTGCTCCCGCATCACTGTCACCCCGCCCATCGGGCGGCGGAGCGCGGCCTCGTCCATCACTGACCACACCCGGGGCGGCTTCGCCGCGGTCAGCAGTTCCTGCCGCTTCATCCGCACCGCCACGCGCCGGTCGAGCTCGTCGGAGGCGGCTCCCCGGAGACCGAGCGCGGAGACGGCCCGGGCGTAGGCCTCGGTCTGGAAGAGCCCGTGGACGAACTGCAGGTCAAACGACCGGATGCGGGAGGCGGACGCCTCCAGGCCCAGGTAGGGCTCGAACCAGCTGGGCAGGATATCGCCGAACTGGGCCCACCATTCCTGGGTGTGCGCCTGGCCGGCCAGCGCCAGCATGGCGCTGATGAGCTGGGGGTCGGCCACGCCGTACAGGTCGAGCAGGTCCCGGACATCACGGTCCTTGAATCCGACCCGGCCGTTCTCCATGCGGCTGATCTTGGAACGCGACGACCGGATATGCCACCCCGCAGCATCGGGGGTGAGCCCTGCCGCCTCACGGAACCGCCTGAGCTGGCTCCCCAGCATCATCCGCGCCGCCGCTGAGCCGACGCTGGCGCCCTCATCGGGCAGCCCTCCGCCCGGGTCCGAGCTCATCTCGCCTCGACCTTGCTCTGCTGCATCTGGCCTGGACGCCCGGTTCTTGAGAAGGTGCCTGGTGGCCATATAAATGGCTGTTTATGACCCGGCCACGCTACCACCATGGGACCGCCAGGGCCTCTGGTCGCCGGGCTGCTTACCGCGGCGCCGACCGCCACTGCGGCGCGGCCAGGTGCCTGGCCTGGCGCAGTTCGGCGAAGTACGTGCCCGATCTCCGATCCCACAGGAACACGATGACGATCAGGCCCACGGCCCATTCGGCCACGCTGACGATCCACGTGGACGGGGTCACCAGCCCCTGGGAGTGGATATTGAGCACCGTCAGGCTGTCCACGACGAACAGGACCGTGGACAGGATCCGCACCCCGGGCCGGCCCCGCCTTGTCCTGCGGGCCATGGCCAGCCACACGGCCACGCTGATCAGCCCGCCGGCGATCGTGGCCGTCAGCGTGCCGGTCGTCACCGCGCTGAGTGCCCCGTACCCGGCGGCCGGGTACTGCTGCCTGATCATGGCCTTGAGCGAGGGTGTCGTCGCGAGGGCGGCGATGATGCTGAGTGCGGCGAGGGCGCTGCCGGCGTACATGAGCCGGACCGAGTTGATCATGGGCCGCGGGGGGACCGGCCGCCCGGGTGACCGCGCCGCGGCTGGCTGCCGCGGGGAGCCTGCGATGGGGGCGGGCGGCTGCTGCGGGGAGCCTGCCATCGGGGCAGGCAGCTGCTGCGGGGAGCCTGCCGTCCTGGCGGCAGGCCGATGCTGGGGGGAACCGGGCACGGTGGCGGCCAGGGCCGGGGACGGCCCGGCGGGCCAGGGACCGGCCGTGGCGGGGGTACGCGCCAGGCAGAATTCAAGGATCTCGCTGGGCGTGGGCCGGGCCGCGGGTTCCTTCCTGAGACAGCGCTCGATCAGGGGCCGCAGCTGTGGCGGGCATCCGTCCAGGTCCGGTGCCTCGTGCAGCACGCGGTAGGCGACGGCCGCGGTGTGGCCCTGGCCGAACGGGGACCGGCCGAGCACGGTGTAGGCGGCCAGCGAGCCGAGGGCGAACACGTCGATCGCCGGGCTGACCGGCTGGTCCCGGATCTGCTCGGGCGCCATGAACTGCGGGGAGCCCACCATCATGCCGCTGCGGGTCAGCGACGTCGCCTCCAGGGCCCGGGCGATCCCGAAATCGATCACCCGCGGGCCGTCCGGCGCGAGCACCACGTTCGACGGCTTCAGATCGCGGTGCACGACGTCGGCGGCGTGGATGGCCTGGAGGGCTTCGGCGACCCCGGCGATCAGCCGCAACGCCATCGGCTCAGGCATCGGCCCGTTGCCGGCCACGGCCTGCTGCAGGGACGGCCCAGGGACGTAGGCCGTCACCAGCCAGGGGGGCGTGGCCGCCGGATCGGCATCGAGCACCTGCGCGGTGTACAGCCCATGGACCCGCCGGGCGGCCTCGATTTCGTGATAGAAGCGAGCGCGGAAATCCCGGTCCTCGCCGAGTTCGGGCCGGACCACCTTGACCGCGACCGGCCGCCCGGCGGGGGTGGAGGCCAGGTAGACCCGGCCCATGCCCCCCGCGCCGAGCCGGCCGCTCAGCCGGTATCGTCCGATGTGGGCGGGATCGTCGCTGGTCAATGGCTGCATGACTCGATCCCTCGTCCCTCCCGCCGTCTCCTGATCAGCCGTCGTCACGGCCGGTCACAAGGGGCCGGGGAAAGCCGCGGGCAGGCTCCCGCCCGCGCGTATCAGCTCATTTCCGCGCACCGAATCTAACGCCTTTCCCCCAGCGTCACCCGCAAACCCCCTATCACCTGGGCGCGGACATCGAGGACCACGGTGCCCGGGTTCCACGCCTTACGTCAGCCGAGCGTGAAGGGGTCGCGCGTACCGCCGGTGAGCTCGACCCACACCGACTTGTTCTCGGTGTACTCGTCGAGAGCGGCAATACCGTTCTCCCGGCCCACGCCCGATGCACCGTATCCGCCGAACGGGACACTGGGCGCGACGACCCGGTAGGCGTTGATCCAGACCGTGCCGGCCCGGAGCCGGGCCGCGACCCGGTGAGCGCGGTGCACGTCCTTGGTCCAGACCGCGCCGGCCAGCCCGTAAGGCGTGTCGTTGGCCAGCTTCAGCGCCTCATCCTCGGTGCTGAACGTGTACGCGGACAGGACCGGCCCGAAGATCTCCTCCCGGACCACGGTGGACTCCGGGCCGACCCCGGTGAGCACCGTGGGCTTGATGAACAGCCCGCCGAGCGCCTCGTCGGTGGCCCCGCCGCAGGCTACGGTGGCGCCCTCGTCCTGCGCGGTCCGGAGGTAGCCCAGCACCTTCTGATACTGCGGCTCGTTCGCGACCGGGCCCATCTCGGTGTCCGGGTCGTTGGGGTCGCCGAGCCGGATCGTGGCGGCCCGCCCGGCCACCAGCCGCACGAGTTCGTCGTGCACGCTCTCGTGCACGATCAGCCGGGAGCCGGCCATGCACGTCTGCCCGGTGGCCGCGAATACCCCGGCCACCAGCCCGTTGGCGGCCGCGGTCAGGTCGGCGTCGGGGAATACGATCTGGGGTGACTTACCGCCCAGCTCCAGGGTGACCCGGTTCAGGTTGTCCGCCGCCGCGCGCGCGACCGCGCGGCCCGTCGCCGAGGAGCCGGTGAACGCCACCTTGTCCACGCCGGGATGGCCGGCCAGGGCCGCTCCGACCTCCCGGGACAGCCCGCTGACCACGTTGACCACGCCGGGCGGGAAACCTGCCTGGTCGAACAGTTCCGCGAAGGCCAGCGTGGAGGCCGGGGAGTGCTCCGATGGCTTGATCACCATGGTGCATCCAGCGGCCAGCGCCGGGGCCAGCTTCCAGGTCAGCAGCATCAGCGGTGAATTCCAGGGGGTGATCGCGGCCACCACCCCGATCGGTTCCCGCCTCGTGTAGACGAGGTAGTCCGGGCTGGGCGCGGGGATCTGCCGGCCCTCCAGCTTGTCGGCGAGACCGGCGTAGTAGTGGTACCAGCCGCCGAGCCCGGTGAGCTGCCCGATCATCTCGCGGTACAGCTTGCCCGAGTCGTTGACCTCCAGCCGGGCCAGGGTCTCCGCGTTCTCGCTGATCAGGTCGGCCACCCGGTGCATCAGCGCGGCGCGGGCGAAACCGGTCAGCCCGCCCCAGGCGCCGTCCAGCGCGGCGCGGGCGGCCGCCACAGCCGCGTCCACGTCCTCCGGGCCGCCGTCGGGCACCAGCGCCCACGCGCTCCCGGTGTACGGGTTCTGCGACTCGAAGGTCCGTCCGGAGATCGCGTCGACGGCCTTGCCGCCGATCAGCATCCGGAACTCGGTCAGCCCTGCGCTCATCGGTCCCTCCACCGCTAGCTACCCGCCACTTCCGCGGCGAGGATGGGAGCCGCCGCGGTGACTGCGTGAATGCCCAGCACGCTGGCGATCTCCCGTAATCTCTAGGATTTCCTGCGCGGTAGCACCGTAACCGACGGCGTTCTCGATGTGCAGCCTGAGCCCGTGTCCGGGCGGCCGGGACCCCCGCGCGGCTGTCCGTGGCGATGGTGGACCGCTGGCCTGATCTGGTCTCCGGCAGGCATACTCGCAAGCGGGCAGGTCACGCGCACTCCGGGCCGCGGACCGCCCCGGAGACGGGCCGGCCGGAGGCGTATGGCGTCACGCTGGCGCCCGTCACGGCGGCACGGGGCGGGGGATCGCTATGGGCTTGAGGTCGTCGCCGGCGGCGCGGGCGCTCGCGCGGGCCCAGGCGGCCGCGCGCTACGCCCGCCAGACCGGATGCGACATCGGCGAGGCCACCAGCGTGGTGGCGGAGTC
>JAOPYP010000333.1 GCA_025964635.1 Actinomycetes bacterium
CCCGATCGAGTACCAGCCCCGGCGGGTCGGTGAGGTGGACCGCAACTTCGCCACCTACGACCTGGCCAAGCAGGTGCTCGGCTACACGCCCGGCATCAGCCGGCAAGATGGCATCGCCCAGACCTGGCAGTGGTACCAGGAGCACGTGTTCACGGCCTAGCCGCGAGGTCCAGGACGGCCGCGGAGTCTCTGGGTTGACAGAGTTGTAAATCCGCGGCACTCGACTTCGCCCCCCACGGCTAGGTGCTCGCGCCCCGGAACGCCATCCGGCACCGTTGTGAACTCACGGAACGGGCACGAGGGGTCCACTGGCGTGAAGTAGACATTGAAATTCGGGAAGTTGTCGTAGGGGATGACCTTGTCTACGGTGACCAGCCCGGTGCTCCTTAGCGAGTCTAGCCAGTTCAGCCGTTCTAGATCTGCGACGGCCTGCTGGTGATACCGCTGGCCCTCAGCCGAGCGCTGCCAATCGCGCTGACGGCGGTGATCCTCTGCTGCTTTCTGCCGCCTCCGGGCGGCTGCCCTGCGGGATGCGCCGGAGCGGCCCGCGTAGAACCTGAACGGCCCGATGCCGAGTGACCACCTCATGACTGATTACCTCCCGGGCCACGCCCCGTTTGCCCCAGCGAGCACAGCCTGCCGTACTTGCGCAACCTGCGCACGGTTCAGTCCGAACCGCTTCATGAGCTCACGGCCGGGCCTGATCGTCGGGCTCTGGGTTGGCGCCGACGTCATCCTCGGCATTGGCCGACTGGTGGTCGTGCTGGCCCGGCGCAGGTAGAGAGAGCTGAGCGGGTTGCCCGTTCCAACGCGTGAGGCTGGCCCCGCTCGTCGCGCTGGCGCTCACCCTTTAGCTCTACCGTGACCGGCTGTCCCGGCTGAACGGAGGGAGGGTTATCAGACCGAACGCACATTCGATACGATAGAGCTGAGCCCGGCCGGGGGAAGGGTACTAGCATCCTCCCGCCGGGCTCAGCTACGTACCTGAGAGTTAGCCCTTTGCGGATGCCCGCTAGCTGACGCGGGCAGCACCTCTCCGGTCGCCTCGGTGAACTTCTGCCCTTCTGGCAGCGTTAGCAACATCGCCTATTTTTTTTCGGCACGGCTGGCCTGGTCGCCAAGCCTTCCTGGTTTTGGCCTTGGGGAACCAGGCGGTCACGTGGGGCCATCCTGATGGAGGTCAGAACCCCCGGGCCCACGCGACCGAGAACGTGCCAGGGTCGGCAGACACCGGGCTGGAGATGTGGCCGACATTGGCCAGATCCCGGTTAAAGGCAGTGACTCCCACGAACCGGAACGCATACCCTTCGTTCAGGAAGGACGGCGGGCAAGTAAAGGCGCACGGCGGGACAGTGCGGTAGTTGCTCGCGTGGAACGTGACGGAGCCGAAGTCCGCCTGATAGGTGCCGGGGCTCTCAACGATGTAGTCCGCTGAGTCCAGCACGTTGCCGAAGCTCACCGCGTAGACCTTGCCCCACACCCAGTGCTGGGTGAAGTCGTTGATCTCCAGGGAGTAGTTGCGGGCGGAACGCCACGCAACCGTGGCTTCTATGGAGTCGCCCGCCTTGACCGGGTGCTTGGCGTCCAGCGCGATGGACGAGGAGTCAGGCGGCTTGATCTGGTGGACGGCTACGTCGGTCTGGCGGTAGCCCCGGCAGCGGCTCAGGACTCCGGCCTGCACCAGATTCCCTGACTCTGGGTGGTCGTTGGTCCCCACTCCGCCAAGACCCACCCACATGGCGACAGCGGAATTTGCCCCGATGATCGGGTGACGGGTCGCGTTGCAGTCCAGCTTGGGTACCTTCCAGCGCGAGTCTGCGTAGTATTCCTTGCTGGTCGGCTGGCCCTTGGCGTTCTGGGTGATGTAGGTGGTGTACCCGCTCCAGCCCGTGCCGTTTCGGACCGTGGGCATGCTCCCGGGGGCGGCCGAGGCTGCACCCCCAAGCAACATTGTCACGGCGGCCACGGCCGCCAAGGCTGCCACGAAAGTTACTCTTAGCCTCATTGCTAACCCCCCCTAAAAACCTTCGCTTCAGGTTGCGTCTCACGACGTAGCCATCATTAATGCGATTAAAGACTAAAAGAGGGCCTTGAGTCGATGTCGTCGGCGATGCCGCGGCTGGGGAGTGGCGGGAAACCGAGACGGGGCAGCCCATTCCGGACCGACCGCCAGATGTGTCCAGCGAAATTCTTGCTATCGGCCCCGGCGCAACCCCCGGGCCACCGCCGCAACGAGCCCGGCCAGCGGGAACGCGCGGATTGCCACGGCCACGTCTCTAAGCGCTCCTGGGCGCCACCGGCGGCGCGGTGACCGGCGCCGGATTCGCGGCCGGGTATCACCGGGCGTTCACCGTGGCCGCCGCGGTGGCCGGCGTGCTGGCCGTCATCACCGTGGTGGCCGTGCCCGCCGTGCGGCCCGCACCCGGGACCCGGGCCGGGATCCACTGACCCCTGGGCCCCCGCCGGGCCGGCCCGCGCCCGCGGGGCGGCCCGCGACGGGCTCACCGCCGTCCTCCGCGGGGCATCAGCGCTGCGCATACCCTGTGCGGCAGGGTCGCGGCGCGCTACGATCACCGCCTGATGGACACGATCCGCGTCGCGCTGGCCGAAGACAACGTGCTGCTCCGCGAGGGTGTCTCCCGGCTGGTCGCCTCGAACGAGGACTTCGAGCTGGTGGGCACGGCCTCTGACCTGCCGGAGCTGCTGGCCCTGGTCGGCACGGCGCACCCGGACGTGGTGATCACCGACATCCGGATGCCGCCGACCGGGACCAACGAGGGAATCCAGGCCGCTGGCTGGCTCCGGGAGAATCACCCGGAGGTCGGCGTGGTCGTGCTGAGCCAGTACACGGCGCCCGGCTACGCGATGGCCCTGCTGGAGCACGGCTCGGCGGGCCGTGCCTACCTGCTCAAGGAACGGGTGGCCAGCGTGGACGAGCTGGCCCGGGCCATCCGCGCGGTGGCCGGCGGCGGGTCGGTGATCGACCCGATGGTCGTGGACGAGCTGGTCCGGTCCCGGTCCCGGCACCAGCAGTCCAGCCTGGCCCAGCTCACCCCGCGGGAAACCGAGATCCTGGCCGAGATGGCCCAGGGCAAGAGCAACGCCGCCATCGCCGCCGCGCTGACCGTGTCCGAGCGCGCGGTGGAGAAGCACACCAACTCGATCTTCGCCAAGCTGGGGCTGAGCGAGGAGAAGGACCTCAACCGCCGGGTCAAGGCGGTCCTGCTCTACCTGAGCGAGGCCCAGGAAAGCTAGCCCGGGGAAAGCTGACGCGGGGGCAGCTCACCCCGGGAAGGCCGCCCGGACGCTGGCCCTGGGAGGCTGACCCACCAGGCCCCTGGGGTGGCAGCACCCTCGGCCGGACGGGGCGCCCCGTGCCAAGCTTGAACCATGACCACCCCGCACGCAGTGGTCGTGGTAGACGACCAGGCACCCTTCCGGCTGGCCGCCAAGGCCGTCCTGCGCAGAATCGACTGCTTCGAGCTCGCCGGGGAGGCGTCCAGCGGGGCGGAAGCCATCGATCTGGTGGACACGCTGCGCCCGGCCCTGGTCCTGATGGACATCAACATGCCGGAGATGAACGGCATCGAGGCCACCCGGCGCATTCTCGCCGCCCACCCGGACGTGGTGGTATTCCTCTGCTCCACCTACGACCTGGCGGACCTGCCGCCTGCCGCGGCGGCCAGCGGGGCCAGCGCCTACGTCAACAAGGAGCAGTTCGGCGCGGACACGCTGCGCCGGCTGTGGGAGGAGCGCAACTCCGGGTCGTTCGCGGCCACCTGACCGAGCCCGGGGCGCCGGGCAGCCCGGCGGATGGTCTTCGTTGCGGAAAGAACGTGACCTTAAATGACGGGGACCGATCCGCTGATCCTGGCGCCGTGACCGGGCTGGGACTCCCACCGGACCGTCCCGCCGATGGCGCCGAGCCGGTCGGACATGTTGACGAACCCGTGACCACCCCGGGTCTGCGTGGCGTCGAAGCCGGGGCCGTCGTCGCTGACCGAGAACAGCAGCCCGCCTGATTCCTCCCAGAGCCTGACCTGCACGGTTGCCCCGCCGGCGTGCTTGGCCGCGTTCTGCAGCGCTTCCAGGCAGCAGAAGTAGATGGCCGTCTCGACGCCCTGGGAGTACCGGCCGATGCCGTCGGTGGTCACCGTGACCGGGAGCGGGGAACGGGTCGCCGCGGCGCGGAGTGCCCCGGCCAGGCCGTTGTCGGCCAGCAGCGGCGGGTAGATGCCGTGGGCCAGCTCGCGCAGCTCGCGGATGGTGGCCTGCACGTCGTCGGCCATCTGGGCCAGCATCTCGGCCCCGGTCTCGGGGTCCTCCGCGATGAGGTCACGGGCCAGCCGGAGGTTGACGGCCAGCGCGACCAGGTGCTGCTGCGCGCCATCGTGCAGGTCGCGCTCGACCCGGCGCCGCTCGGCGTCGCCGCTGGCCACGATGCGGGCGCGGGACTCGCGCAGCTCGTCCGCCTGCCGCCGCAGCTCGTCCAGGGTGGTCTGCAGCGCCGCGTCCAGCCGGACGTTGTAGAAGGCCAGGCCGGCCTGGCGGGCCAGCTCGGTCAGGACCCGGTCGTCTTCCTCGGTGAAGGTGTCCGCGTCCCCGGGCCGCTCGACGACCAGCAGGCCCAGCAGTTCGCCCGCGTGACTGATCGGCGCGACCCGCAGCTGGGCTCCCGGCCGGCCGTCCAGGAGCGACGGGAGCCAGATGGAGGCCCACGCGTTGCCGGACACCCCGGCCCGGGTCACGACCGGGCGCTCCCGGTCGCCGATGATGATGGACCGGCGTCCGGCGTCCGGCACCGAGACCGTGCGCTCCAGCACGTCTCCGCTGCCGGAGTACACCTCGGCGCTGGTCAGGATCATTGTCTTGCGCAGCGACTCGGCCAGCTGGAGCAGCAGCTCGTCCATGGCCACGGCCCGGGTCATCCGGCTGCCGAAGGTACGCAGCGCCTCGTCGGGCGCCTCACGGGCCCCGTACACGAACCGGGTGGCCGAGGCCATCAGCCGGTCCCGGGCGGGCAGGTAGCCGACCGCGGTGATCGCCGCGGCCAGCATGGACAGGCCGAGGATCTCCCGGTCCGCGTTGTCGCCGGGCCGCTGGCCCAGGCCGAGGACGATGACCAGGTAGATGGCCGCGACCACGACGCTGAACCCGGCCAGCGACAGGACATGCACCAGCAGGCGCCCGGCCAGCGGGGCCAGCCGGGCGCTCGTGCCGGCGACCAGCCCGGCCGGTGCCGCCGCGGTGGCCCCCGCCATCACCGCGGCGACCGGCACCGGCCAGCCGACCAGCACGTGCAGCACCCCGAACACCAGCGCCGCGTCCGCGCCCAGCACCGCACCGACCACCAGCCACTGCATCCGCTCCCGGTCGTGGCCGCCCAGCCGCCGGTACCGCGCCCGTGCGGCGGGCAGCGCGGCGAGCAGGGCGGCGGCCCAGATGATCCCGGCCGCCACGGCCGGGAACTGCCGCCCGGCCAGGGCGAGCACCAGCCCGGTGCCCAGCGCGGCCAGGAAGGC
>JAOPYP010000354.1 GCA_025964635.1 Actinomycetes bacterium
GCCCTGGCCGACGCCGCGCGGGCCGCCGCCGGGGCGGGCGCGGGCGCCGAGGCCCGGCCCCGGAGCCACTAGTCTCTGTGACCTGGGAATGAATTGCTGGGTGCGGACCCAGCCGTGAGCCGAAGGAGGGCGGACCGCCATGGTCGCCGGCACGGCTGCGCCCTACCTCCTGGCCCTCCGCCTCGACGGCCGCCGGGTGCTGGTGGCCGGGGGTGGTGCCGTGGCCACCAGGCGCGTCCCGGGGCTGCTCGACGCGGGCGCGGACGTGCTGGTCGTCTCGCCCGAGATCAGTGCCTCGCTGCACGACCTCGTGCAGGCGGGCCGGATCCGGTGGGAGTCCCGGGAGTCAGCGCCGGGTGACTGCGCCGGCGCGTGGCTGGTCTGCGCGTGCACCGACGACCCCGCCGTGAACGCGGCCGTGGCGCAGGAAGCCGAGGCCGCCCGGATCTGGTCGGTCCGGGCCGATGACGCGGCCGCCTCCGCCGCCTGGACGCCCGCGTCCGGGCAGGCCGGGGATGTACGGTTCGGCGTCGTGAGCGGTGACCCGCTGCGGAGCGCGGGCATCCGGGACGAAGTGCTGGACGGCCTGCAGGCCGGCCGGATGCGCGCGCGCCGCCGGCGCCGCCCGGGCGGCCGGGTCGCGCTGGTCGGCGGCGGCCCCGGCGACCCGGGGCTGATCACCGTCCGGGGCCGGCAGCTGCTGGCCGAGGCGGACGTCGTGGTGGCCGACCGGCTCGCCCCCCGTTCCCTGCTCGATGAGCTCGCCCCGGATGTCGAACTGGTCGATGCGGCCAAGATTCCCCGCGGCCGGGCAATGGCCCAGGAGCAGATCAATTCCGTGCTGGTCGACCGGGCCCAGCGGGGATTGTTTGTGGTCCGGCTCAAGGGCGGTGACCCATTCGTCTTCGGCCGGGGCGGTGAGGAGATTCTCGCCTGCCTTGAGGCTGGCATTCCGGTCACGGTGGTGCCGGGGGTGACGAGCGCGATCGCGGTGCCCGCCGCGGCCGGGATCCCGCTCACCCACCGGGGCATCACGCAGGAGTTCCGGGTGGTCTCGGCCCATATCCCGCCTGGTGATGAGCGGTCTACAGTGGACTGGTCGGAGCTGGGCGCCTCGCAGGCCACGCTGGTTCTCCTGATGGCGCTGGAGAACCTGGAGCCGATCACCAGAACGCTGCTGCGTTACGGCCGGGATTCGCGGACGCCAGTTTCGGTCATTGTGGACGGTACCCTGCCCACGCAGCACATAATTACCACAGAGCTCGCCACCGTCGCCGATGAGGTCAGCGCGGCCGGGCTGCGTCCGCCAGCGATTGTGGTCATAGGTGAGGTAGTTAATGTCGGGGCACAGATTGCCGAACTCTCACGAAAAGCGCCGAGGCAAGCGCAGAGTGTAGTCGTACCCCCCTCACCCGGGCCTGCCGGAGTCGTCCCGACGTGCGAAGGGCAGTGACAGGAGAGCAATGACGGAAGGGCAGGGCCTAGCTGCCGCATCCGCCCGTGCGACGGGCGCGGATGCGGCACCTGCGGTCGACCCCGTCCGGCCGGGGCCGCCGCCGGCGGCCCCGCCGGGCTCAGGCCCCGTGGCGGGGCCCGTAATTCCGGGGGGCGGCGAGGCGGGGCGGCATCGCAGGGTCGATGCCCGGCAGCTGGAGGCGGCCCTGCTCGCGCTGCGGCGCCGGATCGTGGACGTGAACCTGGTCTACGAGACCGAGGGCGCGGAAGCCACCCGGGCGGAGCGGCGCAAGCTGCTCAGCCAGATCGATGACTACCTCCTGCCCCGGATCCGGCAGTCCGAGGCCCCCATCCTGGTCGCGCTGGTGGGCTCGACCGGCGCGGGCAAGTCAACGCTGGTCAACAGCATCGTGGGGGCCCAGGTCAGCGCGACCGGGATCCGTCGCCCCACCACGAACAGCCCGGTGCTGGCCTGCCATCCCGACGAGGCGGACTGGTTCGCGGAGAACGTGTTCCTGCCCACGGTGCCCCGCGTCCGCCAGGAGGGGCTGGCCCGGTCCGGGCGGGACGGGCTCCTGGTGCTCGCCGCGAGCGAGGGCATGCCCAAGGGTGTCGCCCTGCTCGACACCCCGGACATCGACTCGGTCGTGTCCGCGCACCGGGATTTCGCCCACCAGTTCCTGGACGCCTCGGATCTCTGGCTGTTCATGACCACGGCCAGCCGGTACGCCGACGCGGCGGTCTGGGAACTGCTGGAGTACGCCAAGGAGCGCGGCGCCGCCCTGGGCATCGTGCTGTCCCGGGTCCCGCCGTCCAGCGGTGCCGAGCTGACCACGCACTTCGGGGCCATGCTGGAGGCCAACGGGCTGGGCGAGAACGACCGGTTCGTGATCAACGAAACCGTCATCAAGGACGGGCGGCTCCCGGCCGAGGCCTCCGCGCCGGTGCGGGAGTGGCTGCAGGACACCGCGGTGCGGGCGGACCGCCGGGTCGCCGTGCTGACCCAGACCATGGCGGGCGCGCTGGACACCTTCCGCAGCCGGGTCCCCGCGCTGGCCGCCGAGGTGGAAGCCCAGCTGGTCATCCGCTCGGACCTGAAGGCCGCGGTCGAGGGCGCCTACGCGGCCGGGCTGGCCGAGGCCGATGAGGCGCTGGCGGACGGCTCGCTGCTGCGCGGCGAGATCCTGGCCCGCTGGCAGGACTTCGCCGGCACCGGCGAGCTGCTGCGCGGCCTCCAGGCCCCCCGGGGCAGGCAGGGCCGCCAGCGCAAGCGCGGCGTCCCGGCCCGGGCCCGGTCGCTGAAGAGCGCCCTGCGGGCCGGGATCGAGTCGCTGATCCTCTCGGTCGCCGACCGGGCCGCCGAGGAATCCGTCCGCCGCTGGCGCAACCACCCGGCCGGGGTGGCCCTGCTGGACGCGTTCGCCGCCGCGGAAGCCAGCCAGAGCTGGACCGGCTCGCAGTTCGCCGCGGACGCCGGGCTGATCTTCGGCACTTCGGCGGAGGCCATGCCGGCGGACGTCCCGGACGCCGACGGGGCCAGCGCGCCGGGACCGCTCCGCCAGGCCACGCTGCCGCTGGCCCGCTCCTCGGCCGACCTGCAGACTCACGCGGTGCGGGCGGTCAGCGGCTGGCAGGACCACGTGATGCGGCTGGTCAAGGCGGAGAGCGTGACCAAGCGGTCAATCGCGCGCGTGATGTCCTTCGATGACGATTCGCTGGCCACCGTGCTCATCGTGGCCATGCTCGGCCAGCGCGACGTCGACGGCGGGGCCGCCGAGGGCACCGGGACCGTGCCGCAGCTGCTGCTGACTTCCCTGTTCGGCGCGGGCCCGCTGCGCGAAATCGGCACTCAGGCCCGGGCGGACCTGCACGAGCGGATGCGCCGGCTCTTCGACGAGGAGATGCTGAGGTTCGTCGAGGTGATTGACTCGCCCGGGGAACTGGACGACGCTGCGGCCGTGCGGCTGTACCAGGCCACCTACTCACTTGAGATGGCGAGATGAGCATCGGGGAATACCCGTCCACCTGGCTGACCGAGGCCGGGCAGGCGGGCCGCGGGGGACAGGCGGGCCACGGGCAGGCGGGCCCGGGGGTCGCTGGTGCCGGGCCGAACGGCGCGGGACTGAGTGGCGGGGCCCCGCCCGGTGACCTGTCCGGGCGGCTGACCGCGCTCGCGCGGGTCATCCAGATCGGCGCGGCCCGCAGTGGCCCGGAAGGATTCAGCCGGCCGCTCCTGACCGAGGCCGAGCAGCTGGTCGCCCGGGCGGGTGAGCGGCTGCGGCTGTCGCCCAGCCACACGGTGGCGGTGCTGGCCGGCGGGACCGGCAGCGGCAAGTCGTCGCTGTTCAACCAGATGGCCGGGGCGGACTTCTCGGCCGTGGGCGTGACCCGCCCGCACACCAAGGACCCGCACGCCTGCGTGTGGGGCATGGACGGCGCCGGGCCGCTGATGGAGTGGCTGGGCATCCCGCACCGCAACCGCTACGCCCGGTCCAGCGCGCTCAGCGAGGGCGAGGCGTCGCTGCGCGGGCTCGTCCTGGTCGACCTGCCGGACCACGACTCGGTAGCGGCGGGGGCGGCGGTCGAGACGAACCGGCTCGTCGGGCTGGCCGACCTGATGGTCTGGGTGCTGGACCCGCAGAAGTACGCGGACGCGTCCGTGCACCGCCGCTACCTCACCCCGCTGGCGGGCCACTCCTCAGTGATCGCCGTCGTGCTGAACCAGTCCGACCTGCTCACTGCCGAGCAGGCCGAGGACTGCGTGTCCGACCTGGCCCGGCTGCTCGACACGGAAGGGCTGCACGACGCCCGGATCCTGGTCACCTCGGCCCGGAGCGGCGCGGGACTGGACGAGCTGCGCAAGGTGCTGGCCGAGACGGTCACCGACCGGCGCGCCGCGACCGACCGGATCGCGGCCGACCTGGACGCGATGGCCGAGCGGTTCGTGCCCTACGCCGGTCCGGCGCGCGGCACGGGCCTGGACACCGGCTTTGAGGACTTCGCCGAGGTCCCGCCGGGCAGCGCCGTGGTCCTGGGGGAGTCGTTCAGCAAGGCCGCGGGGGCGGCCGCGGTGGGCCAGGCGCTGCAGAGTGCCCGCGAGCTGCGGGCCGTGGACTACGTCGGCTGGCCGGTGTCCTGGCTGGTGGACCGGTCGCTCGGCCATGACCCGGTGCGCAAGCTCCGGCTCGGCAACCTGTGGGAGGAGCTGCGCGGGATATCCGGCGGCCCGGCCGGGGCTCAGCAGGCCGAGATCGACAACGCGCTCACCGCCATCGGCGAGCAGATCGGTCCCACGCTCCCCGCGCCCTGGTCGCAGACGGTCCGGGTGGCAGCGAGGTCGAAGCGCGATGAGATCCCGGGCGCGCTCGGCGCGGCGATCGGCGACGCGCTGCCCGAGGAGAACAGCGTGGAGCCCTGGTGGCGGCTGGTGGCGGCCTGGCAGGGACTGCTGCTGGGCTGCGTGGTGGCCGGGCTGGCGTGGATTGGCGCGCTGCTGGTGATCGGGGTCTTCCACGCCGTGCATCACGCCGCCGCCATCTTCAGCGACGCCGCGCTGCTGCCCTGGGTCGGGATCCTGATCGCGGCGATCCTCGCGCTGGGCTGGCTGACGGCGTCGGGCTGCATGAGCATGGTCAGCGCCGCCGCGTTGCGGGAACGCAGCCGCGTCGAGGCGCAGATGCGGTCCCGGATGCAGGACGTCGCCGAGCAGCTGGTGCTGATGCCAGTCAAGCAGGAACTGTCGGAGTACGCCCGGTTCTGCAGCGCGCTCCAATCCGCGCGCCAGTAGGCGGGCGGCGACCGGCAGAGTCGCGCGGCAGTAGGCGGGCGGCGGCCAGCAGAGCGCCTGGCGGTAATTCCCGCAGATCACTCGGGCTGGATCTCGGCGAACCAGGCCAGGAACTCCTCGTTGCCGAACATGCGGGCCGTGTCGACGGCGCTGGGGTGGCCCGCGCCGGGGTCCGCGCCCCCGTCCAGCAGCGCGCGGACGACGTCTGGCTCGCCCTTGAACACCGCGCCGGCCAGCGGGGTCTGCCCCCGGTCGTTGGGGCGGCCGGGGTCGGCGCCGCGCTCCAGCAGGGCCCGCACCGTGGGAGCGTGCCCGTGGTAGGCGGCCAGCATGACCAGTGTGTCCCCCTGGTCGTTGGTGAGGTTGGCCGGGACGCCCGCGTCCAGGTAGGCCGCCAGTGCCGCCACGTCGCCCGCCCGGGCGAGGTTGAAGATCTTCGTGGCGAACTCCTGTACTTCCGCCTCGTCCGCGGGACCTGGCCGGGGATCTGGCACGGGATCTGGCACGGGGGCTCCTGTCCGTTCGCCGGGAATGGTTGCGGTTCCCTGCCTACCACTCCGGCCCTTCACCGGCTGATTCCGCCCACGGCGTAACGCGGCGGGAACGACCGCCCGCGGGCTGGTGTTAGCAGACTGGACAAGTTGTAATTATGTAATCCCCGCAAGGCCCGCACCCTCCGGACCCGCCGGGGTAGGAGGCAGCGTGCCAGAGAAGGAACCACTGGACAGCTACTCGCAGATCGTCGCCGGGGTCGCGGCCGAGCTCACCGGCAAGGTGGCCAGCCTGCGGGTGCCCCAGCCCGGCCGGGGCAGTTCCAGCCGGGGCGGGGAGAGCCTGGGCTCGGGTGTGGTCTTCACCGGGGACGGCTTCATGCTGACCAACGCGCACGTGGTGGGCGGTGCCCCGGCCGGCACGGCCGCGTTCGCGGACGGCTCCACGACCCCGTTCCGCGTGGTCGGGGCCGACCCGCTGTCGGACCTGGCCGTGCTCAGGACGTCCGGGACGACCCCCCCGCCCGCCGAGCTGGGCGAGGCGGACGAGCTGGTGGTCGGCCAGCTGGTGGTGGCCGTGGGCAACCCGCTCGGCCTGGCGGGCTCGGTCACCGCCGGGGTGGTCAGTGCCCTGGGCCGGTCCCTGCCCACCCGCACTGCGGGCGCGGCCCGGCTGATCGAGGACGTGATCCAGACCGACGCGGCGCTCAACCCGGGGAACTCCGGCGGGGCTCTCGCGGACAGCCACTCCCGGGTGGTCGGCATCAACACCGCCGTGGCCGGCGTGGGCCTGGGCCTGGCCGTCCCCGTCAACGCGACGACACGGCGCATCATCGCCGCGCTCATGCGGCACGGCAAGGTCAGGCGGGCTTATCTCGGGCTGGTCAGCCTGCCGGCCCCGCTCCCGGCCGCGCTGGCCGAGCGGGTCGGGCGGCCCACGGGCCTG
>JAOPYP010000363.1 GCA_025964635.1 Actinomycetes bacterium
GACGGGTATTTTTGCAGGCACGACTCAAGCCGGGCGAGCTGCGCGTTGCTGGCCTTGTCGACCCGGTAGATCACGTTGTACAGGTTGTCTGAGGCCAGATGGGTGGTCGGCACCGCTTCCGGCCGGGCCTCTGGGATGTGCGAGCAAGCGGCCCGGACCTTCAGCCGGGCGGCGGTGGTGGTCCCGTTCTTGAACTGGACGACCGCCTCCTGCTTGCCGAGCGCGGCGTTGAACTGCGCACAGCCGCCCACCCCGGCGGTCACCAGCAGGGAACCCGCGATCGTCAGGGCCGCGACGCGTAGATGCACGGTGCACAGCTTACGATCGGTCACCGCCAGCGCAGGCCGGGGGGATCCGGGTACGGTACGGGCAGGAGGAACCATGCGCGGGTCGGCCACCACTCCCGCCGCTCGTCGCGCCGCCCGCGGGGCGGCTCCTACCTGGAGGTACCGATGCCAGGCATGATCGAGGATTATGCGCTCATCGGGGACATGGGGTCGGCGGCCCTGATCAGCCGGCACGGCTCGGTGGACTGGCTGTGCGTGCCCCGCTTCGACTCCCCCGCCTGCTTCGCCGCCCTGCTCGGCGACGACCAGCACGGGCACTGGAGCATCGCCCCGGCCGCCGCGGCCGGGGCCGTGGACGAGGTGAACGACCCGCCCCGCCCGCTGGCCGGCCCGGCGGGGGCCAGCACCGGCCCGGCCAGCCAGCCGGGCGCCCCCGAGACCGTGGGCCAGGACATCACGGTCACCCGGCGTTACCGGGGTGAGACGCTGATCCTGGAGACGGACTGGCACACCCCCACCGGAACCGTCCGGGTGACCGACTTCATGCCGCCCCGGGACGGCAAGCCGCTCGCCCTGGTCCGCATCGTGGAAGGCCTGGCCGGGTCCGTCGACGTGTCCTGCGTGCTCCGGATCCGTTTCGGCTACGGCCAGGTGGTGCCCTGGATGAGGCGGGTGGACGGCTGCCTGCTGGGCATCGCCGGCCCCGACGCGCTGTGGCTGGCCACGCCGATCATGCTGACCGGCCGGGGCATGGCGCACGAGGGCACCTTCACCGTCATGGCCGGCGAGCGCGTCCCGTTCGTGCTGACCTGGGTGCCCTCGCACGAGGATGGCCCGGAACGCCTCGACCCGGTCCGCGCCGAGGCGGACACCCAGAAGTTCTGGGATGAGTGGGTGTCCCGCTGCACCTACCGGGGCGCCTACCGCGAGGCGGTGGTCCGCTCCCTGATCACGCTGAAGGCGCTGACCTTCCAGCCCACCGGGGGCATCGTGGCCGCGGCCACGACGTCGCTGCCGGAGGACCTCGGCGGCGTGCGGAACTGGGACTACCGCTACTGCTGGCTGCGGGACGCCACCATCACCCTCGAGGCCCTGCTGCGCACCGGGTACACCGACGAGGCGTTCGCCTGGCGGGCCTGGCTGTCCCGGGCCGTGGCGGGTGACCCCCGCGACGTGCAGATCATGTACGGGGTGGCCGGCGAGCGCAGGCTGGACGAGTGGGAGGCGGGCTGGCTGCCCGGCTACGAGAATTCCGCTCCGGTGCGGATCGGGAACGCGGCGGTGAACCAGCGCCAGATCGACGTCTACGGGGAGGTCATCGACGCGCTCTCGCTCGGCCGGGCCACCGGCATCGCAGTGGACCGGCACGTCTGGTCGCTGCAGCGCGCCCTGCTCACCTTCCTGGAAAAGCACTGGGCCGAGCCGGACGAGGGTATCTGGGAGGTCCGCGGGCCGCGGCGGCACTTCGTGCACTCCAAGGTGATGGCCTGGGTGGCCTTCGACCGCGCGGTCAGGGCGGTCGAGGGCGGCATGAGCGGCCCGGCCGAGCGGTGGCGGGCCATCCGGGACGAGATTCACCGCGAGGTCTGCGAGAAGGGATACGACGCGGAGCGCGGCGCGTTCATGCAGTACTACGGATCGTCCCAGCTCGACGCGGCCGTCCTGCTGATCCCGGAGGTGGGGTTCCTGGCGCCGGATGACCCCCGGGTCGTGTCCACGGTGCGGGCTGTGCAGCGCGGGCTGATGACCGACGGGCTGGTGCGCCGGTACCAGCTGGGCGAGCCGGACCCGGGCCGGATCAGCCCGTCCGGACTGCCCGAGGCCAGCCCGGACGGGCTGCCCGGCAGCGAGGGCGCGTTCCTGGCCTGCAGCTTCTGGCTCGCCAACGCGCTGCACATGATCGGGCAGGACGACGAGGCCACGGAGCTGTTCGAGCGGTTGCTGAGCCTGCGCACCGACCTGGGGCTGCTCAGCGAGGAATACGACCCCCGCTACGGGCGGCTGGTGGGCAACACGCCGCAGGCCTTCAGCCACGTGCCGCTGATCCAGGCCGCGCTGAACCTGGACCGGCACGCCGGCGCGCACTGCCGGGCGCCGGGCGCCCCGGCCGTCCAGCGGCATGGCGAACGGTGACCGCGGCTCCCCGCCCGGCCGCCGATCCGGGTGACTACCCGGACCCGGGCGACGTTTCCCCCGGCCCCGCGCCGCCCGGACCACGCCCGCACATCCTGGTCGTCAACGGGCGTAAGATCCGCCAGCCGGTGTTCGTCATCGGGGCCCCGTGCTCCGGCATCGACCTGCTGGCCCGGGCGCTGAAGCGGTCCGCCGGCTTCCACTTCACGCTGGGCCAGCGCTGGGTCATCCCGGTGGTGCAGGCCTTCGCCCGGCGGCCGTCGATCTCGCGGGGGAAGCCCGAGGCCGCGGCGACCGTGCTGCGGGACGCGTTCGCCCAGGCCTGGCAGGTCACCGCGGACTGCTGCCTGGGCTGCACCCAGCAGTGCCGCGAGGCCGGCCGCCTCGGAGGTGTCGGGCCGTGCGTCAGCCAGCAGGAGGTTATCCGCTACGGGGACGCCAGCCCCGACCTGATGTACTGCGCCGAGGCGCTGCTGGATGCGTTCCCGGACGCGCGGATCCTGCAGATCATCCGGGATGGCCGGGACGCGGTGGCCGGGATGCTGGCCGATCCGGCCGTGCTCGCCTGGTTCCGGCCGGGGTTCGTGGACGCCGGCGCCGAGTTCCCGCACCCCCTGCTGGGCCTGGAAACCGAGGCTGACCGGGCCGCCTGGCCCGGCCTGTCCATGACCGCCAAGTGCGCGATGCGCTGGCGGGGCACCGTGCGCCAGATGGCCCGGCTGCGCGGCCAGCTGTCCGCCGGCCAGATGATCACCTTCCGGTACGAGGACGTGATCCGGCAGCCCGCGGACGCGGCCGCCGCCGTCTCGGACTTCCTGTCCACCCCGGTGCACATGCTGGAACCGGGCGCGCCGGGCCATTCGGCCGCGGCTGAGCCGGGTTCCTGGCGGCGCCTGCTGGTCCCGGCGCAGGCCGCCGAGATCGAGGCCATCGCGGGTGAGGAGCTGCGCCGGGTGGGCTACGGCGCCTGAGACCCGGGCAGCGGGAACGGCTGAGCCGGGCGCTGGCCGCCGAGCTCACCGACGGCGGTGCCATCGCGTTCGTACCAGCCCCATCGCGCCGACGGGGCCACGGCACGGCCGGGTAAGCCAGCCCGTGAAGAACGCGAGCTGACCGGCACTAGCCAGCCGGACTGGTTACGGCGTGGCCGCAGGCTCCTGCCCGGCGAACTGGGTGTGGTACAGCTCCGCGTACAGGCCGCCCGCCGCGAGCAGGACTTCATGGCTCCCGCGCTCCCGGACCTGGCCCTGGTCGATGACAAGGATCTGGTCCGCCTCCCGGATCGTGGACAGCCGGTGCGCGATGACCAGCGACGTCCGGCCGGTCAGCGCGGTCCTCAGCGCCGCCTGCACCGCGGCCTCGGACTCGGAGTCCAGGTGCGCGGTCGCCTCGTCCAGCACCACCACGGACGGGGCCTTGAGCAGCAGCCGCGCGATGGCCAGCCGCTGCTTTTC
Organism: Actinomycetes bacterium; assembly: GCA_025964635.1. Taxonomy (GTDB): domain Bacteria; phylum Actinomycetota; class Actinomycetes; order Streptosporangiales; family Streptosporangiaceae; genus RYN-230. The sequence continues at coordinate 3,875 of JAOPYP010000363.1, forward strand.
CCCGCCGGACAGCCGGTAGCCCCGGTCCCCCACCACGGTGTCCAGCCCGTCCGGCAGCGCGGTGATGAGATCCCAGATCTGCGCCGCCTGGCAGGCCGCGGCGAGGTCGGCCTCGGTGGCCTCCGGCCGGGCGTAGCTGAGGTTGGCCCGGATCGTGTCGTGGAACATGTGCGCGTCCTGGGTGACCACGCCCACCACGTCGTGCAGCGAGTCCAGCGTCACGTCCCGCAGGTCCTGCCCGCCGATGAGCACCGCACCCTCGTCCGGGTCGTAGAGCCGGGACACCAGGTGGGTGATCGTGGTCTTGCCCGCACCGGACGGCCCCACCAGCGCGGTCAGCTGCCCGGGCGGCGCCTGGAAGGTCACGCCGCGCAGCACCGGCTGGGCCGGGCCCGTGCGCTCGGGCGTGGCGAGGGCGATCGACTCGAGCGAGGCCAGGGACACCTCGCTCGCGGCCGGGTAGTGGAACGAGACGTGCCGGAAGTCGACCGCCGGGGCGGAACCCGGCGGCCCGTCCCCGCCCGCGGTGGTGGTGGTGGTGGTAGTGCGCAGCGCGACCGCGCCGGGCTTCTCCTGGATCAGCGGCTTGAGGTCGAGGACCTCGAAGACCCGGTCGAAGCTGACCAGCGCGGTCATGACGTCCACCTGGACGTTGGACAGCGCGGTGATCGGGCCGTAGAGCCGGGCCAGCAGCGCGGTCAGCGCGACCAGCGTGCCGATCTGGAAGGCGTGGTGGATGACCAGGGTCCCGCCCACCCCGTAGACCACGGCGGTGGCCATCGAGGCCAGCAGGGTCAGCGCGATGAACAGGGTCCCGCCGTACATGGCGGTGACCACGCCGATGTCACGGACCCGGGCGGCCCGGCCGGCGAACGTCTCGCTCTCCTGCCCCGGCTTCCCGAACAGCTTGACCAGCATCGCGCCCGCCACGTTGAACCGCTCGGTCATGGTGGAGCCCATGGCCGCGTCCAGCTGCATGGACTCGCGGGTCAGCCGCTGCAGCCGCCGGCCGACCAGCCGGGCCGGGATCACGAACGCCGGGATCATCACCAGTGTGATCACCGTGACCAGCCAGGACAGGCTGAGCATCGCGATCAGCACCAGGATCAGGGTCAGCGCGTTGGACACCACCGCGGCCAGCGTCGAGGTGAGCGCCTGCTGCGCACCGATGACGTCACTGTTCAGCCGGCTGACCAGAGACCCGGTCTGGGCCCGGGTGAAGAAGGCGATCGGCTGCCGCTGCACGTGCGAGAACACTTCGGTGCGCAGGTCGTAGATCAGCCCTTCGCCGATCTTCGCGGAGTACCAGCGCGTCGCGAACGACAGCACCGCGCTGGCCAGCGCGAGACCCGCCACCACCGATGCCACCGCGATGACCACGCCCGTGTTCCGGGCCAGGATGCCCTGGTCGATGATGGTCTTCATCAGCAGCGGCACGGCGACCGTGAACACGGCGGCGAGCGCGTTCATGCCCAGGAACAGCGCGAGTTCCCGGCGGTAGGGCCGCGCGTAGGTGATGATCCTGCGGACCGTGCCCGGCTTCAGCCGCTGCCGGGTGACCTCGGAGTCCCGGTAATACGAGCGCATCGCGTGCCAGCTGGACCCATACATGGGCGGGGCAACCTCCTCACCGCTGCGGATCTTCCCCGGTTAGCTAAGGGCGAACGCTCGGTTAGCCCGGGGGCGCCCCCGGGCTAGCAGAGCACTAGACCCCGAGACGCAAGCGCTGCAGGGCGGCCTGCGTCCGGCGCTCCGCGGCGGACTGCTGCTCCAGGGTACGGCCCGGGGCCTGCTGGAGGAGTTCCTTCGTGGCCCGGGCCACCGCGGGCTCCACCGCGAGCAGCGCCGCCACCAGGTCACCGACCGCGGCGTCCAGCTCCGGGCCGGGCACCACCAGCTCGGCCAGGCGCAGCGCGGCCGCCTCCGCGGCCCCCACGGTGCGGCTGGTCAGGCACAGTTCGAGCGCCTGGGGCAGGCCGACGATATCGACCAGCGGCTTGGTCCCGGTCAGGTCGCGTCCCCCGGCTGATCCTCCCCGGCTGGGATCGGCTCTGTCTGGGAGCGCATACGGAAGCGCTGTAGTTGGGCCTGAATCCGTCGTTCCGCTCTCGCCTGCTGTTCCAAGGTGTTGCGGGGGGCTTGCATGATCAGTTCCTTTGTCGCCCGCGCAACCGCCGGCTCCACTGCGAGCAGCGCTGCCACTAGGTCGCCGACCGCGCCGTCTAGCTCGGCGCCGGGAACCACTAGCTCCGCGAGCCGTAGTTCATATGCCTCAGCAGCGGAAACAGTCCGGGCAGTGAGGCATAGCTCTAGCGCGCGCGCTACGCCAACTAGGTCTGTGAAATCCTTGGTCCCGGTCAGGTCGGGCACCAGGCCCAGCGCGGGCTCCTTCATGCACAGCTGGGCGTCGTCGGCCAGCACCCGCAGATCGCAGGACAGGGCGAGCTGGAATCCGGCCCCGATGGCGTGCCCGCGCACCGCGGCCACCGACACGATGGCCGGATCCCGGAGCCAGGTGAAGCCGGCCTGGACGGAGGCGATCCAGTCCTCGAAGCCGGGATCGCCGGCGCCGACCAGGCTCTCGCCGGGGATGCCCTCCGGGGTGAACAGGCGCAGGTCAATCCCGGCGGAAAACGAGGGGCCCGCGCCCTGCACCACCACGACCCGCACCTCAGGCGGGAGCGCCTGCCCGATCGCGGCCAGCCCGTGCCACATGCCGGGTGTCATCGCGTTGCGCCGCTGACTCCGGTCGAGCGTGATCGTGGCTGCCCCGGGGGCCGGCGCGCCGACATCGAACCGCAGTCCGGCGCGCGCCAGATCGGGCCGCCCGGCGGTCATGTCCTCCTCAGCGCTTCGCGCGTGCCTTGCCGCGCGTGGCGCCTCCGCGGCCACGCAGCGAGACCCCGTTCTCGGAGAGGATGCGGTGCACGAACCCATACGACCTGCCGGTGGCGGCGGCCAGCGACCGGATGCTCTCCCCCGCGTCGTACCTCTTCTTCAGGTCGGACGCCAGCTTGGTGCGGTCGGCACCGGTGACCCTGGTGCCTTTCTTGAGGGTCTCGGTCACGCGTACCTCCCGTGAACTGAAGTGACCGCTGCGTTACGTCTCCCTCATGATCACCCATCGCGGCGGGATCGGCTACCCACATCCAGGTAAGTGATCACTAGTTTTTCGCGCAGTGCCGGGTTGCCCGTCACGCTAGGGCCACGAGGTCGGCCAGGCCTTCGTTCCAGGTGTCTTCGACGCCGTCGGGAAGCAGGATGACTTTCTCTGGCGCGAGCGCCTCGACTGCTCCTTCATCGTGCGTGACCAGCACGATCGCCCCCTGGTAGCGGCGCAGCGCGCCGAGGATCTCCTCGCGGCTGGCCGGGTCGAGGTTGTTGGTCGGCTCGTCCAGCAGCAGCACGTTCGCGCCGGAGACGACCAGGAGGGCGAGCCCCAGACGCGTCTTCTCGCCCCCGGACAGCACTCCGGCCGGCTTGTCCACCGCGTCCCCGGAGAACAGGAACGAGCCGAGGATGCGCCGTTGCTCGGCGTCCTGGAGGTGGGGCGCGGCCGTGCGCATGTTCTCCAGCACGGAGCGGCCGGTGTCCAGGGTCTCGTGCTCCTGGGCGTAGTAGCCGAGCCGCAGCCCATGTCCCGGCACGACCTCCCCGGTGTCCGGCTTCTCCATGCCGGACAGGAGGCGCAGCAAGGTGGTCTTACCCGCCCCGTTCAGCCCGAGCACCACGATCCGCGACCCCCGGTCCACCGCCACGTCGACGTCGGTGAAGACCTCGAGCGAGCCGTAGGACTTGGACAGGTCAGCCGCGGTCAGCGGGACGCGCCCGCAGGGCGCCGGCTCGGGGAACCGCAGCCGCGCCACCCGCTGCGGGGCGCGCTCAGCGGCGACCCCGGCGAGCAGCCGTTCCGCCCGCCGCTGCATGCTCTGGGCGGCTTTGGCCTTGGTCGCCTTGGCGCGCATCTTGTCCGCCTGGGCCTGCAGCGAGGCGGCCTCCCGGGACGCGTTGGCGTGCTCGCGCCGGCGCCGCCGCGCGTCGGTCTCCCGCTGCTGCAGGTACACCTTCCAGCCGACGTTGTACGCCTCCAGCGTGGCGGTCTCGGCGTCGAGGTGGAAGACCTTGTTGACCACCACCTCGAGCAGCGCGGTGTCGTGGCTGATCACCACCAGGCCGCCGCGGAACGCCTTCAGGTGGTCGCGGAGCCACGCCACCGAGTCAGCGTCCAGGTGGTTGGTGGGCTCATCCAGCAGCAGGGTCTGCGCGTCAGCGAACAGGATCCGGGCCAGCTCGACGCGGCGCCGCTGCCCGCCGGACAGGGTGGCCAGCGGCTGGGCCAGCACCCGGTCCGGCAGTCCCAGGCTGGAGGCGATCGACGAGGCCTCGGCTTCCGCGGCGTAGCCGCCGAGCAGGGAGAGCCGTTCTTCCAGCTGCCCGTAGCGGCGGACCGCGGCGTCACGCCGGGCGGGCTGCCCGTCGGACATCTGCTCTTCGGCCGTCCGCATGGCCGCCCGCAGCTCATCCAGCCCGCGGCCGGACAGCACCCGGTCCAGGGCCAGGCCCTCCAGGTCACCGGACCGCGTGTCCTGTGGCAGGTAGCCGATGCTCGAACCGCGCCGCACGCTCCCCGCCGCCGGGACACCCTCACCCGCGAGCACCTTGGCCAGCGTGGTCTTGCCCGCGCCGTTCCGGCCGACCAGGCCGATCTTGTCGCCCGGGGCGATCTGGAAGCTCGCGTCCGCCAGCAGCAGCTGCGCGCCCGCGCGCAACTCCAGGCCGGTCGCGGCGATCACCAGGCACCACTCCTCACGAGGATCGGGGGCAGAAGCGGCACGGCCGCGGGCCCGCATCAAGGGTACCCGGCGCACCGTGATCGCGGCTCGGCCGCGCGTTCAGGCCGGTGGCGCCGGCGGCTCGGTCAGCTGGATCCGGATCGCGCGGAACATCCGGGGGGTCTCGCGCAGGACCGCCAGCCGGGGATCAGGCACGGTGAGGAACCGCTCCACCGCGAGGCCGAAGTACCCGCGCAGCCGCGGGTCGTCGCCCAGCCCGGCCACCGCGCGCCGGTCCCCGCCCAGCACCAGCGCGTCCAGCGGCCGCCCGTAGCGTCCGAACACCCCGGCCGCGGTATCCGCCGCCGCGCCGAGCGCCTCGGCGGCCTGCTTCTCCCGGCGCCGGGCGAACCGCTGCTGCGACTGGCCGCCGGCCGCGCTGCGCCCGTGCACCAGCCGGGACCCGACCTTGGAGACGGCCAGCCGCGGCGGCGTCCCGGTGAACACCCCGGCCGCGTAGCCGCCGAGCCGGACCAGCAGGACACCCACGGTCCGGTCGGCGGCGGCGTGGGCCGCGATGATCCGGGCCGCCTCGCCCGGATCCTGAACCACGGGCTCCTGAACCACGGGATCCTGAGTCACCGGCTGCTGAACCACCGGGTCCTGGGCCGCGCCCAGCCCGGGCACGGGCGGGAACGGAGCGTGGACGCGGGCCACCGCCCCGTCCGCCGCCGCGAACACGACCACGTCTACCGGTTCCGCGGCGGCCAGGGCCCCGCCGCCCGCGGCGGTCCCGTGCGGGTCGGCCCGCACGCGGACGGCACCGTGCCGGTCGCCGAAGGACGCGATCCAGCCCGGGAAGCGCTCCGGGGCCACATCGATCCAGCGCGGCGATGAGGCGGCAGGTTCACTGAGCATAAGGTTGAGGGTATTCCGCAACAGTTAGGCAAAACGTTAACGACGGGAAGAGCCTCGTGACGCTGAACCAGCTTCGCACCTTCCTCGCCGTCGCGGAGACCGGCTCGGTGCGCGCCGCCGCCCAGGACCTGGTGGTGACCCAGGCGGCAGTCTCCGCATCGCTCGCCGCGCTGCAGAAGTCCCTGGCCGTGGCGCTGCTCGAGCCGGACGGCCGCGGGCTGCGGCTCACCGCGGCCGGGGAGGCCTACACGGGCTACGTCCGCCGGGTCCTGGGCCTGCTGGACGAGGCCGGCCGGGCCGCGGCGGCGGCGGCCGACCCGGAGCGCGGCGAGCTGCGCATCGCGGCCGTGACCACCGCGGCCGAGCAGATCGTGCCCGGGCTGCTCAGCGGCTTCCGGAGCCGGTATCCGCGGCTGGGGATCCGGCTGGAGGCCGGGAACCGGGACCGGGTCCGGGGCCTGCTCGACCGGCATCAGGTGGACCTGGTGCTCGGCGGCCGTCCGGAGCCGGGCTGGGACGTCCGGGTGCTCGCCGAGCGGCCGCACGAGCTGGTCGTGGTGGCCGCCCCCGGCCTGGACGCCCGCGGGGAGCCGGAACCGGAGCCGCCCCGGGCCGCGGGAACGGCGCATCCCAGCGCGGACCGGGCGGGCCCGGAGGCCAGCCACCTGGTGCCGTGGCTGGCCCGCCAGGCGTGGCTGCTCCGCGAACCCGGCTCGGGCACCCGGGCCGCCACGGACGCGCTGCTGACCGAGCTGGACATCGCCCCGCTCACCCTGATGGTGGGCTCCAACGGCGCGATCCGCGAGTCCGCCAGTGTGGGCCTGGGGGTCACGCTGATCTCCCGCGAGGCGGTCACGGCCGAACTGGCCGACGGGCGGCTCGCCGCGCTGCCGGTCCCGGGAACCCCGCTGCACCGGGACTGGTACCTGGTGGCCCGCCCGGGCCCGCTGCCCCCCGCCGCCGGGCGCCTGGTCGCCCACGTCCTCGCGCACGGCGGCTTCCAGCCACCTTCATGATCGTGGTGCTTTCTGCGCCGCGGGCGGCCAGAAAGCACCACGTTAAGCGGCGGCGGTCCCCCAGCGGCACCAACCATCAAGTAAAGAGTTGAACGTGGACGCGAAACTCTCAATAGACAGTCGATGAGTCGTCGGGGCATGGTGGCCAGAGAGGACACCGCCGCGCACTCACCGGAGGAACCATGACCGCAGCACCGGACGCGGAGCCCAGGGGACGCTGGAACGCGGGCGTGCTCCCGTACGCCCAGATGGGGTACTACGAGCCGGACTACGTGCCTAAGCCGACCGACGTGCTGGCCGCGTTCCGGATCGCCCCGCAGCCGGGGGTGCCGCCGGAGGAGGCAGGCGCGGCGGTGGCCGGCGAGTCTTCCACCGCCACCTGGACCGTGGTGTGGACCGACCGGCTCACCGCCCACGAGCACTACCAGGCCAAGTGCTACCGGGTAGATCCGGTGCCGGGCCGTGAGGGCGAGTACATCGCCTACATCGCCTACGACATCGACCTATTCGAGGAAGGCTCGATCGCCAACCTCACCTCGTCCATCATCGGCAACGTGTTCGGCTTCAAGGCGCTCAAGGCCCTCCGGCTGGAGGACATGCGGATCCCGCTCGCCTACGTCAAGACGTTCCAGGGCCCGCCGCACGGCATCGTGATGGAGCGCGAGTACCTGAACAAGTACGGCCGCCCCCTGCTCGGCGCGACCACCAAGCCCAAGCTGGGACTGTCCGCCCGCAACTACGGCCGGGTCGTCTACGAGGCGCTGCGCGGCGGCCTGGACTTCACCAAGGACGACGAGAACATCAACTCCCAGCCGTTCATGCGCTGGCGCGACCGCTACCTGTTCACGATGGAGGCGGTCAACCGGGCCGCGGAGCAGACCGGCGAGGTCAAGGGCCACTACCTGAACGTGACCGCGGCGACCATGGAGGACATGTACGAGCGGGCCGAGTTCGCCAGGGAACTTGGCAGCGTGATCGTCATGGCCGACCTGACGGTCGGCTACACCGCGCTGCAGTCCATGTCGCGGTGGGCCCGGCGGAACGGGGTCATCCTGCACCTGCACCGGGCCGGGCACGGCACGTACACCCGGCAGAAGAACCACGGGGTGAGCTTCCGGGTCATCGCCAAGTGGTGCCGGCTGATCGGGGTGGACCACATCCACGCCGGCACGGTAGTGGGCAAGCTGGAGGGCGACCCGTCCATGGTCCGCGGCTACTACGACACGCTGCGCCTGGCGACCGTCCCGCTGGACATGGGGCAGGGCATCTACTTCGAGCAGGAGTGGGGCTCGATGCCGGGCACCATGCCGGTCGCCTCCGGCGGGATCCACGCCGGCCAGATGCACCAGCTGCTCGGGTACCTGGGCGAGGACGTGGTGCTGCAGTTCGGCGGGGGCACCATCGGCCACCCGATGGGGGTCGCGGCCGGCGCCACCGCCAACCGGGTCGCGGTCGAGGCCATGATCAAGGCCCGCAACGAGGGCCGGGACTTCCGGGCCGAGGGCGACACGATCCTGGCCGAGGCGGCCAAGGGCTGCCAGCCGCTGCAGACGGCCCTGGATACCTGGGGCGACATCACCTTCAACTACGAGTCGACCGATACCCCGGACACCGTGGCCACCCCCACGGCCTGAGGAGCGCAGCATGCGGATCACCCAGGGCACCTTCTCCTACCTTCCCGACCTCACCGACGACGAGATCGGGGCGCAGGTCCAGTACGCCGTGGACCAGGGCTGGTCGATCGCCGTCGAGTTCACCGACGACCCGCACCCCCGGAACTTCCTCTGGGAGATGTGGGGGCTGCCGATGTTCGACATCGCCGACGCGGCCGCGGGGCTGCATGAGGTCCGCGCCTGCCGCGACTCCTACCCGGACCACTACATCCGGGTCAACGCCTACGACGCCAGCCTGGGCCGCCAGACCACGGCGCTGAGCTTCATCGTGAACCGGCCCGGCCAGGAACCGGGCTTCCGCCTGGACCGCCAGGAGGGCAGCGACCGGCAGATCCGGTACTCGCTGCAGGCTTACGCCGCGCAGCGCCCCGCGGGCGAGCGTTATGGCCGCAACGAAAACCACCACGGCGCCGGTCACCCCGGACCTGCCCGCGGATGAACGCGGCGGCGGGCCCGGCCCCGGGCGGTTTCGCGATGCCCCGCCCCGGTCCGGGCCGTGATGGAGCGAACGGCGCGACCGGGCCCGGCGACCCGGATGGAACCGGGACGGCAACGCCCGGGCCGCTGTCGCCCGAGCCACTGGCGGCCGAGGACACCGTCGAGCTGGGCGAGGAGCAGCAGGCCCAGCGGCTGTCGGCGATGCTGGGCCAGTTCGACCGGGAGTTCGTCGGGCTGGCCCCGGTCAAGGCCCGGGTCCGCGAGATCGCCGCGCTGCTGCTGATCGACCGGCTCCGGCAGCGGTACGGGCTGGCGTCGTCTCGGCCCAGCCTGCACATGTGCTTCACCGGCAGCCCGGGGACCGGCAAGACGACGGTGGCCATGCACATGGGCGAGATGCTCCGGGAGCTCGGGTACCTGCGCAAGGGGCAGCTGGTCAGCGTGACCCGCGACGACCTGGTCGGCCAGTATGTCGGGCACACCGCGCCCAAGACCAAGGAGGTGCTCAAGCGGGCGATGGGCGGCGTGCTGCTCATCGACGAGGCGTACTACCTGTACCGGCCGGAGAACGAGCGGGACTACGGCCAGGAGGCCATCGAGATCCTGCTCCAGTTCATGGAGGCGCACCGGGACGACCTGGTCGTGATCCTGGCCGGGTACGCCGACCGGATGGACGTGTTCTTCCGGTCCAATCCCGGGATGGCCTCCCGGGTGGCGCACCACATCGACTTCCCGGACTTCACCCTGGACGAGCTGATGCAGATCGCGGGGCAGATGCTGGACCGGGAGCAGTACCAGCT
>JAOPYP010000290.1 GCA_025964635.1 Actinomycetes bacterium
CTGCCGTCCCGCGCCTACAGCACCCCGGCCCAGATCGGCGCGACCGCCGTGTTCCTGGCCAGCGACGACGCCGCCAACATCCACGGCGCGGTCATCCCCGTAGACGGCGGCTTCACCGCCATCTGAACCCGGCCCATCGATGCCGGGGCGGGCGGTGGCGCGGACCCGTGAAAGCCGTCAGGCCAGGCTGGCGTGGTGCCCGGCGTCGGCCGGGCCGGGCTCGGCGTGGGTGAGCGCGTCCCGGATCGCCTCGCCGAGGGCCCGGGCCACGGGCGGCGGGAACGCGTTGCCGACCTGCCGGTAGGCGGCGGTTTTCCGGCCCGAGAACTCCCACGAGTCGGGGAAGCCCTGCAGCCGGGCCACCATCCGGACGGTCAGCTTCGGCCGCTGGTCCAGCGGGAACCCGGGACCGGGGACGTCGTCGGCGATGCCCAGCCCGTCCACGCCGAGCCCTTTCCACGCCTCGCGGGCCCGGGTGGGGCCCAGGTCCGGGCCTCCGTGCTTCTTGCTGCCGCCGACGATGGTGGGGGCGATTCCCTGGGCACCGTCCACCCAGCCCGCCGTACCCGGCCAGCCGCGTGCGCCCATCAGGTCGGCCAGCATGCCACCTACCGTGGGCGGTGGCCCGGCGGCCGCCCCGGGCCACCGGAACCAGGAAGCCCACGGCTGTCTCACCGCGACCAGCACGAACCGGGGCCGCAGCTGCGGTACCCCGTGCTGGCTGGCCTGCGTCACGTCCCACCAGGTCCGGTAGCCCAGGTCGTGCAGCCGCTCGAGGACCTGGGTCCGGTAGCCGTCGAACCGGCGGGCCGCGAGACCCCGCACGTTCTCCAGCAGCACCGCCCGGGGGCCGATCTCCCCGACCAGGCGCAGCGCCTGCGGGAACAGGTCCCGCTCGTCGTCCCGGCCGAGCTGCTTGCCGGCGATGGAGAACGGCGGGCAGGGCACCCCGCCGGAGAACAGGTCGACGCCCGCGAACCCGCGGCCGTCCACGTTGGCCACGTCGTCCTCGATGACCTTCCACGCGTCACCCCGGTTGCCGCGCAGCGTCTCGCAGGCGGCGGCGTCCAGCTCGACCACGGCCTCGTGCGTGAACCCGGCCTGCTCCAGGCCGAGGGCCTGCCCGCCGGCCCCGGCGCAGATCTCCAGGGAGGTCAGCTCACCCACCGTTTCTCCCTCCAGCGCCGTCTCTCCGCCGATTGTGCCGGTAGCCACCGTCAGTTCGCGCCTCCCACGCCGTCACCATGAGGCCAGCGTGTCGGTGAGCAGCTCGTAGCTGAGCACCCGGCGCTGCCCGGTCACCTCATGCCAGGCGTCGGCCTGCTCGGGATTCGCGTTCCTGGCCACGCTGGCCCCCAACGCGTCGTACGCGATGTGATACACCGCGTCCACCTCCCCGGTGCCGCGGGCGATGGACGCGAGCCGGGTCGGCAGCGGCTCCGCGGTGACCGTGACCAGGTGCGGCTGCCGGCCCCGCCGGTGCCGGTTCATCTGCAGGCACTCGTGCCGGATGTTCTGCACCCGGTCGGAGCGGATGGTCCACTTGCAGGACACCGCCGCGTGCAGCGGCGGCAGGCCCGACGCGGTCCGCACCCGGGCCAGCGACACGGTCACGTCCGGCTTGATCAGGTAGTCCATGCCCACCGTGACCCGCAGCTCGGGGTTGGCGCGGACCAGTGCATGCACCTCGCTCAGGTGCGCGTACTGGTCAAACCGGGTGATGACCGCGCCCCGCTCGACCCGCCAGCCGCGCTGCGGGTCCCGGCGCTGCAGGACCCAGCCCAGGTCGTCGCAGACGGCCTGCTCCAGCGGTCCGCCGGGATCTTTGGGGACGTCGGAGACGGTGCCGCGGGGCACCTCGAGCTCATCGAGCACGCCGGCGGCGATCCGGACCGACTCGATGCTGTCCACGTCCGCACAGTTGGGCACCAGCGGCCAGCCGAGCTTGTTCCGCTTGGCGCTGGGCTTCCAGCCGAGCAAGGCGGTCGCGAACGACGCCGTCACGTTCCCACTCCCTGGCCGCCCACCTTCCAGCCGCCCCGCTCCCGGCCGGTCCCGCCGCACGGCGGGGCTGACGCTGTCACGGTAGCGAGCGCCGCCTGGCCGGGCCGTGAACTTCCGGCAACCGGCACGTACCGTGGTCCCGGAACGGCAGCGGACCCGGGAATGGCTGGTCCGCACATACCGAGAGGCAGCCCGTGCACACAGACCCCGCAGAGCTCGACGTGCCCCGGCCGGACGGCACCCTCCGGGTGCTGCGCTGGGGCCGCGGCCCACGCCACGCGGTGGCCCTGCACGGCATCACCGCGTCCGCGGCGGCCTGGGAGCCGGTCGCCGAGGCGCTGCCCACCGAGTGGTCGCTGTTCGCGGTGGACCTGCGGGGCCGCGGGCACAGCGCGGGCCTGCCCGGACCGTACGGGTTCGGCCGGCACCTCGAGGACGTCCTGGCCGCCGTCGCCCACCTGGAGCTGGAGCAGCCGGTGCTGACCGGGCACTCGCTCGGCGCCTGCCTGGCGCTGCTCACCGCTGACCGGGACCCGGGCGCGTTCGGGGGGCTGCTGCTGGCCGACGGGGGCCTGCCGCTGCCGGTCCCGGCCGGTGCGGACCTGGACGCCCTGATGGATGCGAGCCTGGGCCCGGCGCTGGCCCGGCTGCGCGAGACGTACCCCAGCGTCGAGGCGTACTTCGATTTCTGGCGGGCCCATCCGGCCATGAAGGACGCCTGGAACGGCTACCTGGAGGACTACCTGCGCTACGACCTGACCGGCGAGGACGGGGTGCTGCGCTCCCGGGTGTCTGAGCAGGCGGCCCGCGCCGACGGCCGCGAACTGCTGGGCAGCAGCGGGCGCCTGGGCGCCGCCCTGCGCGGCCTGACCCGCCCGGTCCGGCTGCTCACCGCGCCCGCGGGCATGTTCGGCCAGCCACCGGGCATGCTCCCGCCGGAACTCTGCGGGTTCTGGGCGGCGCAGGCCCCGATGCTCACCGTGGAGACCGTGCCCGGCGCTAATCACTACACGCTCGTCCTGGACCCCGCCCACGCCGCGACCGTCGCCCGCCGCCTCACCGAGGCCTGACCCACCCCGACAACTGAAATTCTCCGCAACGAGAACCTCCCCCGCCTGGTCCCCCCGCCCCAGGATGACGCGGGGAGCCCCGGGTGTCCCCGGCGGGGCCACCCCTCCCCCGGGTTGACCTTGCCCCAGGGGGAAGCCTCACCATCGGGACGACGGGCGCAGGCCCGCCCGGCGTGAGGACACGGCGGAAGGGTGGTGCGGCGGTGCTGACGATCGGGGAGTTCGCCCGGGCCTCCCGCCTGTCCCCCAAGGCGTTGCGGCTGTATGACGAGCTGCGCCTGCTGACCCCGGCGCGGGTCGATCCGGACTCCGGCT
>JAOPYP010000299.1 GCA_025964635.1 Actinomycetes bacterium
AGATCTCGGTGATCGTGCACGTGGTGCCCGCGCAGAATGAGTCCTGGGCCGCCGCGTTGGCGTACCCGCCCGCGCTGAGCGGGCTGATGTTGGTGGTGGCGCCGTCGGACGCGCGCTTCACCTGGTACAGCGGCCCGCTGTAACTGGCGTACAGCGCCCGCGTGGTGCTGTGCGCGGCGACGCAGGGCGTGCCGCCGGACGCGTAGCTGTCACACGGCAGTGACGCCGCCGCGGCCGGCGGCGCACTCCCGGCGGCCAGGGCGCCCACGGCGAGCGTCAACGCCGCGCCCAGGAGCAGTAATACCTGCCTGAGGGACAGAAGTGGGGACTGGAGGGTCATGTGCGTGCCTGCCTTTCCTTACCCGAGGCTTCGTCGCTGGTTGGATTGGCCGTTGCGGGTCTGCGGGCAGACCCAGAGCGCTGCTGGAGCCCTCCTTCCTCACCTCGGTCCGCGTGCGGCTGTCCTGCGGCCGGCCCGGGGGTCGGGCACGCGGATGTTAGCGCTCACTTGCTTGCTGCCCGGCGTTTGCGATCGATCCAAAGAGCCGGGAAGTACCGTCATAGTGAGCGCTCACAACATGCCCGTCAATGGGTCAATTTCTCCGGCTCGCCCATTTTTCCCGGCCAGCGCGGCTACCTGCCGAGACGCCTGACCGCGGCGGCCGATCCGGTGATTCCGCCCCGCCCTGGCCGGCACAGCAACGCGTCAGCGATCCGGGGCTCGTGAGCTCAACGCGATCCCCGGTCCACGGCAGGCGCGTTCCCCCTCGCGGACTCAGCCGGATGCGATGCGCTGTGCGGGCAGGCTTCTGATGACGCAGGCCGGGCGCCGCCCCGGCCGGGCGGGCCAGTAAGCGCACGCTGCGCCACCGGCCGGATCGCCGCCTGTGCACCCCGGAGTACCGGACGGTGCGGTCGGGCCGGATGCGGGAACGGCGGTTTTGCGTCCCCGGTTGACTGCTAACTGCGCGGGCAGCGCTCACGTCGCGCGGGCTGGAGCCACCGGAGGCTTCTTCCTGGTGCCTGGCCAGGGTGGTCGCTGCACAGGCCAGCGCGGTCAGTGCGAGCATGCCGAATGCGAGCGGGGAAGGGTCCCTCGCGGTATGCGTGCCCGTGCCACCCGCGGCGAGGTGGAGTACCCATGTCACCAGGGCGATGCCGAGTGTCGTGCCTATTGCCCGCGCCATGTTAATCAGGCCGCCGAGCGTGGCGGCTGAACCGGTGGGCGCGGACCGCATGATGGCCGTGTTGTTTGCGGGAATGAATATTCCGAGGCCTAGTCCGGTGAGGGTGAGCAGTACCACCGCCAGGGAGGTGCTGGGCGGCAGCACCGCGAACAGGCCCAGCGCTAGGGCGGAGAGAAGAGAGCCGAGCATGCCCCGCTGGCGGTTCCCGAGATGCGGGGGAAGCACGGTGTCGGCGGTCAGGGCGGCCACGCCAAACCCGGCGGGCAACGCGGACAGCACCAGCCCCACGCCAGCCTCGCTCCCGGGCCGGGTCCCCAGCACCTGGGGCACCAGCACAAGGGGCCCGAACAGCACCAGATACCCCGAGAGTGCCCCGCCCAGCGCGCTGGCGAGCCCTCTGCTGCGCAGCATCGCCAGCGGGATGACCGGGAACCGGGCACGCGCCTCATGGACGGCGAATCCAGCGCCAGCCGCGATTGGCGCCAGGGCGAGCCCCGCGGCTGCCCAGCATGGCATGCTCAGGCCGCCCGCGGCGGACAGGGCGAGCAGCAGGCCTGCGGTGCACACCGCAAGCAGCGCGGTGCCCTGCCAGTCGAAGCGGCCAGGTGAACCGAAATCCCTTGTCCGCGGCAGAAGGTAACGTGCGGCGACCACGGCGAGGATGCCGACCGGGACGTTGATCCAGTACACGAAGCGCCAGCCGGCCGTGACGGTGAGCAAGCCGCCCACGGTGGGACCGAGCGCCAGGCCGAGCGACTGTGCCCCCGCCTGCATGCCCAGCGCGAGCCGCATCTTCGCCCTGGGCACGCTGGTCGTCACAAGCGCCACGCTGTTGGCCTGCAACATTGCCGCCCCCGCGGCCTGGACCAGCCTGAAGGCAACCAGCGCGGTAAGGTCCGGCGCCAGCCCGCACGCGGCCGACGCGGCCGTAAAAACACCGAACCCGTAGGTGTATACGAGCTTGCGGCCGCGCGCGTCGGAGATCCGCCCGGCCGGCGCGAGCAGGGCGACGAGGGTCAGCAGGTAGGCCAGTGATACCCACTGCATCGCGGCCAGCGGGGCATGGAACTCCCCCATCATCGGCCGGAACGTGAGCGTGACGATGCTGACGTCCAGCTGGCCCATGAAGGCGCCGGAGCATACGACGCCGACGGCGAACCACGGAGCCCGGGGATGACGCCTGACCGCTCCGGGTCTCGGCGCCTCCGCGAGAATGCTTCCTTTAACGAGCATTTGACCTTGTTAAAACCCACGTGCGGGGGAAGCAGAACAAGCGCTGAGCGAAATCCCACGGGTAACGGCCGGGCCAGTGTGGCGAAGATTCTCGATGGTGTGGGCTGCCGGGACATCTTTCATGCAGACCAGGAACTCCTCTGTGATGTTCAGGCGGAGATATATACATGGTCTTCACCGAGGCATGCATGGTGCACGATTCCGGCCTAATGATCCCTTTATGCCAGGGGAACCTCTGGCATAAATCACGGACCCTGAGCCCCTGTACCTGGGGAAACTCCATCCGCACATCCCGATGGTATGGCCATGGCCCTGCTAGGCAGGAGGAGTTCGCGGCAAGAATTCTACAGTTCCCGCTGAAGGCAATTTACATTTATGGGCGGACTTTTGATGGTCGAGACTGGCACCCGCAGCTGCGCGAGCAGCTCATCGGAGTCGGCGTCCAGCCAGTGCACCTGCTTGCGGCGGGTCCGGCCGGTGTCGGCCAGCACGTAAGCATCCCGCCGGTCCGTCTTGGCTTCACCCGGATACAGGTCCGCGGCCCGGCGCATCACCCGCCCGGGCACATACGCCACCGGCACCCCGCAGCGGGCGGCGACGGCCAGGGCCAGCTGGGCGATCGACCCGGGCTGGTCGATCACCAGCCCCGGCGTCCAGCGCTGAGCAGCGCGGTCCAGTAGCGCTTCCAGGCCGCGCTGGTCGTTGCGCACCGCCCGGGCGAACAGCCGTTCCTCGTCATTGCCGAGGACATCAGCGAAGTGCTCGTCCTTGCCCATGTCCAGCCCGATCCAGACATCCATGTCCCGGGCACGGCCACCAGTGTCCTTCCTCCCTGTGCTGCCTGCTCACCTGCGCGGGAACGCCGTCCATGGTGCGCTCGCCATCATCCGCCTTACGAATCAGCGATCAAGCTACATGTCCCCATCAGGAGGTTCACGCACCAGCGGTGCCGGTGGCAACACCCCCCAGGCCATACCAGCTGCAGGGGGCAATGAGCCATGCCGGCACCACCGGACTTCCCGAGCCCGGACCCTGCTGGCCCCGGGCACACCCAAGAAGGTAAGAGGGCAAACCGGGGGCAAGATCGTTAAGCGGAGGGCCAGAGGTGTCGTGGCCGCGTTCGGTCGGCAGCCCTTGGTCTCGCTCGGGTAACTCAGCCCGATGGCTACGACTTTGCCTGGCCGCGGTGGAGACGGGACCGGGCCGTACATCGCCCAGGCGGAGCGCGAACTCCGTCCGGCCTGCGGCCAGGACGTCCTCAGGGACAGGTGCTACCGCGGCTACGGTCGCGCGAAAGCCGGATGGAAAGGCTGCGCACGTCGTGATAATGCAGGAAAATGGCTTAAACCGACGGACTCTTTCAAGAGCGAGTCAACGGCAGACCAATAAAACGGCGCCGCGCCCACCACTTTTTTTCTACACTCAATGAGGCCGGCGATCCCGGCCGCGTGGCACAGTCTAGCGCCAGCCACATTGCCCGGATTATCTACAATTAATTGTTATTCCGAGCAGCTTTCGGCGAACGGGCGCGCAATTTCCCGTTAGGGGCTTTAGGAAATAAGTCAGATCATGACCCTGGAGGACCTGTGAAACTACGGTATGCGCTGGCGCTGGCCGCCAGCGCGGTGTGCATTGCCGGCACCGCCGGCACGGCCGCTGCCCAGTCGGGCACGGCCGGCCACAAGGCGGTGTCGGGCGGCGGTGTGGCCACCGCCCGATCAGTAAATCTGCGCGCCCTCGCCCGGGGGACGCAACTACCCGTGCACGGATCATCGGTCGGCCCGCTGGGCATCAACGGCCGGCCGGCCGGCGCCGACCTGCCAGCCCGGCGGTCCGCCGGCCGCAAGGCCCCATCGGTCGTCCCGGTCAGCCGTGGGCACGGACCGAACAGCACCCCGGGTGCCCCGCGGCGCTCGCGGGTCAGCCGGCCTGCCACCCTGCACGTCCGGACTGCTCTCATACCTACCCGGCCCGCCTTCCCGCGCGTCCCGCACACGCCGCCGACCACCATCAACGCCAATTTCAACGGCGTCAGACAGTTCAACTCCAACTGCGGCGGCTGCCAGCCACCGGACCCCAATGCCGCGGTGGGCACCACCCAGATCGCCGAGGCCGTCAACCTCCGGCTGCAGGTGTACAGCAAGACCGGGTCCGCGCTGTGCGGTATCGGCCTGAACACTCTCCTGGGCACCACCTCTAGCCTGAGCGACCCGCATGTCCAGTACGACAATCTCAGGAACCGGTTCAGCATGGTGGTCACGGTGGTGCCGACACCTGGCGCCACCCCGTCGCTCTACCTGCTGGCTAGCCGGGGCACCAGCGCCTGCGGATCATGGTGGGTGTACCGGCTGACCTTCAGCGGATCCTTCTACCCGGCCGGCACGCTGCTGGACTACCCCTACCTCGGTCAGGACCGAGTCTCGCTGCTGCTTTCCAGTAACAATTTCTGCTGCGCGAACTCGTACAGCTACATCAACTCGGCCGCGTTCTCGATCTCGAAGGCACTGGTGTACTCCGGTGCCCCGGTCAGCTTCACCAGTTACAGCGTTGCTTTCTCGACTGCCCCCGTAAATGTCTCCGGGATCCCGATCGCGCCGACCACCAGCACCTACTTTCTCGCGTCCGTGCCGGGCTCCGGGTACGACCTCTACCGGATGACCACCGGGCCGGGTAATCCCATCGTGCTGCAGGCGGCTATCAGCTCACCGTTCAGTGCGCCGAGCCGCCGCGTCAACCAGCCTGGAACGACGCAGACCCTGGACCCGCTCGATGGCCGCATTGTGTGGGATCCGGTCCTGTCGCAGAACTTCATCTGGTTCACGCACGGAATCGACCTGAGCGGCTACCCATCTGTGCGCTACGGGGCGATCAGCGTTCTGTCCAACTCGGCCACGGTCGCCACCGCGTACCATAACGCGACCAGCGACGACTTCAACCCATCCATCGGCGTCACGAACGCCGGCGGCTCAGCTATTTACGCCTGGCTCAACTGGGCGTACACCGATACCCCGCACAATAGGGCGACGTCTGACACTAGCAACGGCGTCCTGCCCGGCACCGGCGTGCCCAACCTGATCGGCACCGACCGGACGCTGGTCGTAGGGTCGCCCACGTCGAGCAACTTCCGGTTCGGCGACTTCTCCTCGGTCGCCGTTGACCCGGTCGCGGCCAGCGGATCCTGCCCGGCCGGCCGGACCGCCGTCACCAACCAGGAGTTCTTCGGCACCAACGGGCAGTGGGCAACCCGGGTGGCCCGGCTGAGCTTCTGCTGACCAGTCCTGATCGACCCCCGGGCGGCCGGCCGCCAGCCGGCCGCCCGGGGCTCGGCTGCGGAACTTTCCCGCGTCCCACCGCGTCCAAGCACTATGCGCAGGCTCATCGTCACAATGGCATTCCTGGCTGTGAGCACAGTGGGCTGCGCGCAGGCCCGCTCCGCGCAGCGGGGTGAGTCATCCGGGATCCGCGGAATCGTCACCGTCGACACCGGCTGCCCGCAGGTTATGGATACGCCGTGCCCGAGACGGCCGCTTCACGCCCGCCTTGTCATCCGGGCCGCCGGATCGGGCCACCCGGTGGTGCATGCGTCCAGTGACCCGGACGGCCGGTTCCGGGTCCCGCTCGCACCAGGTCGTTACACCATCGTGCCGCTGAACATCGATAACGCGCCGGCGCCGACGGCCTTCCCGGTCAGCGCCAGTGTCCACCGTGGGGCTTGGACAACCATCGCGATCGAGTTCGACTCTGGCGTCCGGTGACAGCAGTTGCGCCGGCCAGGGCTCCCCAGCCGGTCAGCCGTGGCCAGACACGGCGTGCTGGCGGGCAGCGCTGCCGCTGGCGGCGGGGGGTGTCCCCATGTTCTTTGCCAAGCCGCTGGGCTGGGCTTGGCGTTTTTGAGCCGGTGGTTGCCGCGGCGGCTGCGGGTCTCACCGTTGAGGGTGGTGCCGGATTGGCAGGTGACCGGGGCCAGGCCGGCGTAGGCGGCGAGCTTGCTGCCGTTGGTGAAGGCGGAGCCGTCGCCTATCTCGGCGAGGATACGGGCGCCGGTCCGCGGCCCGATCCCTGGCATGGATGCCAGCAGCTCACCGGAAGGGCAGGACAGGAACGCCTCCTCGATCTCGGCGGCCAGCGCATCGCGGCGGCTGCTGACCCGGTCCAGCTCGCTGATGACCCGTCCGGTGGCGGCCTCAGCGGGGACGTCCTGGGCAGCCAGGGCAGCCGCGATCGTGGTGCTGACCTTGCCGGCGAT
>JAOPYP010000439.1 GCA_025964635.1 Actinomycetes bacterium
GATCGGCGTCCCGGCCGTCGCGAGGTCCCGGACCGCCGGGTCACCGGGCTGTACCTGGTGCCGGGCGGGGCTGACCCCGGCCGCCTCCTGCAGCCGGGCGACCTCGCGGACCTGGCCGGGATCGGCGAGCGCCAGGACGGTCCCGGCCGCGCCGGCCCGGCCGGTGCGGCCCGAGCGGTGCAGGTAGTCCTTATGGTCGTTCGGCGGGTCGAAGTGCACGACCAGGCCGACGTCGTCGATGTGCAGGCCGCGCGCGGCCACGTCGGTGGCGACCAGCACCCGCGGGTAGCCCGCGGCGAACCCGTCCAGGGCACGCTGGCGCTGGTTCTGGCTGAGGTCCCCGTGGATCGCGGCCGACTCGACCCCGGCCCGGGTGAGCTGCTTGGCCAGCCGGTCCGCGCCGTGCTTGGTCCGCACGAAGACCAGGGTGCGGTCGGGCCGCGCGGCGATCTCGGCCGCGATCGCGACCTTGTCCGCCGCGGGCAGCACGAACAGGTGGTGGTCCGCGGCCTCGCCCGGCTCGGTCACCGGGGCGACGGCGTGCAGCGCCGGGTCGGTCAGGTACCTGGTGACCAGCCGGTCAACGTCGCGGTCCAGGGTGGCGGAGAACAGCATCCGCTGCCCGTCCGCCCGGGTCGCGTCGAGCAGTTCGGTCACGGCCGGCAGGAAGCCCAGGTCGGCCATGTGATCAGCCTCGTCCACCACGGCGATCTCGACCTGGGCCAGGGTAGCTGCGCCGCGGCCGATCAGGTCGATGAGCCGCCCGGGCGTGGCCACCACGATGTCCACCCCGCGGGCGAGCTGCTCGATCTGGCGGCCCATCGGGGCGCCGCCGTACACGGTGGTGACCCGGACGCCGAGCCGGCGGCCCAGCGGGGCGAGTACCTCCGCGACCTGCCGGGCCAGTTCCCGGGTCGGGACCAGGACGAGCCCGCGCGGGGCCTTGGGCCGGCGGGGGCCCGCGGGATGGGCCAGCCGGGCCAGCAGGGGCAGGCCGAAGGCGAGGGTCTTACCGGAGCCGGTCTGCGCGCGGCCCAGCACGTCCCGGCCGGCCAGCGCGTCGGGCAGCGCCCGGGTCTGGATGGCGAAGGGCGCGATGATGCCCTGCTCGCTGAGCGCCGCGACCAGCGGGCCGGGCAGGCCGAGTTCGGCGAACGTCGCGGCGGCCGGGGCCGGCGCGCTGAGCGCGGCGGTCAGGGCGCGCTCGAGCTCGGAAGTGACGGGGCGGGGCGGGGCGGGCCGTTGCGGCCGGCCCTGGTACGACGGCCTGCGCGGGCTGGCCGACCGGCCGGGTCGGGCCGGCCTCCGCCGCCGATGACCGGCAGACGGGCCGGATCCCGGGGCAGCAGAGCGCTGGGGCACAGTGAACTCCATCCATGATTCGGGGGCCGCGCCGCGGGACCAGCGTCACGACAGCGACGAACCAGGGTGCCTGAACCGTACTGGCTCAACCCGAGGTTCACCGGGAAGCGGACTGCTCACAGATGCGACCACGCGGGCCACTCGCCCGCGGAAGTGGCGGCATCGTTAGCCGCCTGAGGGTTCAACCGTATCAGGGGGGTTCTTCTTCCCCGGGGCCCGGGCCGGTGCGCTGCCCTCCTCCGGATCGGGCTTCTCGAAGTAGCTGACCGCCAGGTAGGCGGCTACGAAGGCCACCACCATGCCGATGAGCAGGGCCAGCTCGGAGGTGGGGATGATGTTCTCGTTGCTGAGCAGGAACAGGATGCGCCTGATCACCGCGACCAGCCCGACCACGATGAAGGGCTGCGCGGCGAGGCGGTGCGCCCGCAGCGACAGCACGACCGTGTGCACGATCTCGACCAGGATCAGCACCAGCAGGACCCGGTCCAGCAGGTTGATGGCGGCCGTGGCGACCGAGTGTGTCCGCACGTCCTCGACGAAGCCGACCACCCCGGATACGGCCAGCGTGGCGGCGAGGACGATCAGCACCACCCCCACGGCCACGCTGACGAAGTCCTGGGCGTGCTCCAGGGCCCAGATCGACGCGGCAACGCCCGGCCGGGCCGGCTCCGGCTCGCTGCTGTCACTCACGCCGGTGGGCATCCAGGGCCGCCGCGTGGTCCGGCACGTAGGTCTGCATCTCGCGCGGCACCCGCACATAACCCTGGGCCGGCGGGCGCGACGGCAGCTCCAGCGGCGGCCGCTGGACGTCGTGGTAGGGGATGGTGGACAGCAGGTGGGCGATCATGTTGATCCGGGCCCGCCGCTTGTCATTGCTCTCCACCACGAACCAGGGTGCCTCGGGGATGTCGGTGTGCAGCATCATCTCGTCCTTGGCCCGGCTGTAGTCCTCCCACCGGGTGACCGACTCCAGGTCCATGGGTGACAGCTTCCAGCGGCGCATGGGATCTTCCAGCCGGGACCGGAACCGCTCCTGCTGCTCGGCGTCGCTGACCGAGAACCAGTACTTGCGCAGCAAGAGGCCGTCCTCCACCAGCAGCCGCTCGAAGATCGGGCACTGGTGCAGGAACCGCGCGTACTCCTCCTTGGTGCAGAACCCCATCACGTGCTCGACCCCGGCCCGGTTGTACCAGCTGCGGTCGAACAGCACGATCTGCCCGGACGCCGGCAGGTGCTCGATGTACCGCTGGAAGTACCACTGGGCCTGCTCCCGCTCGGTTGGCGCGGGCAGGGCGGCGATGCGTGCGATGCGCGGGTTGAGGTACTGGGTAACCCGCTTGATCGTGCTGCCCTTGCCCGCCGCGTCGCGGCCCTCGAAGATCACGACGATCCGGGCCTTCTCCGCGCGCACCCACTCCTGGGCCTTCACCAGCTCGGCCTGGAGCCGGTAGAGCTCGGCCTCGTAAAGCTTGCGCGGCAGCCGTTCCGCCTTGGCCGCCTTCGCAGCCTTGGCCGCCTTGGGCTGGTGGTTCTTGAGCGGCGCGGACGCTACCGCCTGGTTCTTGTGGGCCATCGTTACTGCACCCCCTTTGTGCTTGGGAGTCAACCACGTCACCGTGATCGTGACGAGGCCCAAGCGGGTGCGGTCATCCGGGCTCGGGCGGCGCGCCGAGCCGGATCGCTACGGCCATCAGGTCCCGGGCCGGCCCCGCCGGCGGCTGGGCGCCCCCCACCCAGACCGCCCGCAGCCTGCGGCCCAGGTCGAGACCCGGGACCGGGATCACGGCCAGCAGCCCCGCCGCCACGTTCTCGCGCACGGCGAGCAGGCTCAGCACGGCCGGGCCTGCCCCGGCCCGCACCGCCTGGCGCACCGCGGTCGTGGTGCTCAGCCGCAACGCGGGCGCGGCGAGCTGGGTGCCCCCGCCCAGGCAGGCGGTGAGGGCCGCACGCAGCGCCTGCCGGGTGCCGGATCCCTCTTCCCGCTCCACCAGCGGCGTGCCGGCCAGCTCGGCGGGCCGGACCGGGGATCTGCGGCGGGCCCACGGATGGTCCGGGCGGACCACGACGGCCAGCCGGTCGGCGGCCACCACCCGGGACCGGAGCCCGCGCGGCGCGGACGGGCCCTCGACGAAGCCGAGATCCACGCCGTGCTCTGCCACCAGGGCGGCCGCCGCCTCGCTGTTGGCCGCGACCAGCGTGATCTCGGCCGCCTGACGTCCAGCCTGCTCGTACTCGTCGCGCAGGGCGACCAGCCAGGCGGGCAGCAGGTGCTCGGCGACGGTCAGGCTGGCCGCGACCCGCAGCTGCGCGTCACGGGCCCGGCGCAGGCTGGCGATGCCGCTGTCCAGCTCGCCCGCCTGGGCAAGCAGCGGTGCCGCCCAGTCCACCAGCAGCGCCCCGGCCGGGGTGAGCCGGGACCCCCGCGGATCCCGGTCCAGCAGGGCCGCGCCGACCTGGGCCTCCATCGCACGCAGCCGGGCCGAGGCGGCCTGCTGGGTGATCCCCGTGTGCCGCGCCGCCGCCCCGATGCTGCCGTACCGGGCCACGGCCGCGAACAGCTCGAGGGCGGCCAGGTCGGGAACGTGCGGGCTCAACGGCACCGCTCCACGATAACCAGGACACAACATCGGCCTGTGGGAGGGCACAAGGCATGCTTGTGAGTTGACAGGGACGACCCCGCTAGCGGGACGGGCCGGTGCGGCCTGATTCTGGAGCTATGGCCCTCAGCACCACTGCGCGCCCCATCCCGCCCGCACCGGCCCGGCCCGGCCGGCGCGGCCCCCTCCGCGACCTGGACCGGTCCGCCGACGCCTTCGCCAGCCTCGGGCCCAACTGGTTCGCCTCGGTGATGGGCACCGGCATCGTGGCCACCGCCGCGGCCACCCTCCCCTTCCAGTGGCCCGGGCTGCGCGGCTTCGGCACGGCCATCTGGGTGCTGGCCGCCGCATGGCTCCTGGTGCTGACCGGGGCCTGGATCGTGCACTGGGCCCGGTATCGCGAGGCCGCGCTGGGGCACGCCAGGAACCCGGTCATGGTGCAGTTCTACGGCGCGCCGCCGATGGCGCTGCTGACCGTCGGGGCCGGGGCCCTGCTGCTCGGCCCCGGGCTGATCGGTGCCCATGCGGCGCTGCTCATCGACGCGGTGCTGTGGCCGCTGGGCACGCTGGCCGGCCTGGCCAGCAGCGTGGCCGTGCCGTACCTGATGTTCACCCGGCCGCGGGCCGCCCCGGACGCCGCCTTCGGCGGCTGGCTGATGCCCGTGGTCCCGCCCATGGTCAGCGCGGCCACCGGGGCGCTGCTCGTCCCGCACCTGCCCGCCGGGCAGCCCCGGCTGACGCTGCTGCTGGCCTGCTATGCCATGTTCGGGATCAGCCTGATCGCCAGCGTGGTGGTGATCACGCAGCTGTGGCAGCGGCTGGTCCGGCACTCGGTCGGCCCGGCCGCGATGGTGCCCACCCTCTGGATCGTGCTCGGCCCGCTCGGGCAGTCCATTACCGCGGCCGGCCTGCTCGGCGGGGCGGCGCGGCTGGCCCTGCCGTTCCCCTACGGGGCGGCTTTCCAGGCCTTCGCGGTCGTCTACGGCGTCCCGGTGTGGGGTTTCGCCGTGCTGTGGGCGGCCCTGGCCACCGCGATCACGGTGCGCACGGCCCGGGCCCATCTGCCGTTCAGCCTGACCTGGTGGTCCTTCACGTTCCCGGTCGGCACGCTGGTGACCGGCACCACCGCCCTGGCCCTGCATACCGGGTCCGGGGTGTTCCGCTGGGCGGCGGCGGGCCTGTACCTGGTCCTGGTGGCCGCCTGGGCCGTGGTCAGCGTGCGCACCGTGGCGGGCGCCTGGCGGGGCAGCCTGCTGCGGGGGGCTCCCCCGGCGGTTCCCGCCGATAACGACGTGGCTCCCGCCGATGGGCCGGGGCTTGCCGCCGATGGGCCCGTGGTTCCCGCCGATGGGGTACCCGAACTCACCCTGACGGGGGACGGGCTCGCCAGCCGCCCGGCCTAGCCTGGACACGTCGGCGGCGGGGGGACACAGGGCATCTCCCCCGAGGGGGACGCGTTGCGGCAGGTTCGGGGGTCACGCTGGTGGCCGGGCCCTGGCCCGTGGTTGGGCTGGGTACGGCGCAGCGGACTCGCCCGCGTGCTCGCCGTCGGCCTGGTCACGGTGGCCCTGGTCCTGCCGGGGCCGGTCCCCGCCCTGGGCGCTACAGCCACCCCCGCCGCCGCTTCGGCCACCGCTATCACGGGCGCGGCCAGCCACGTCCCTCGCACCGTGGTGTCCCTGACGTTCGACGACGGGGACGCCGACCAGATGGCCGCGGCCCGGGTGCTGCACCGCTACCGGCTGCCCGCTACGTTCTACATCATCACCGGCGCGGTCGGCACGCCGGGCTACGTGACGCGCTCTGACCTGCACCAGCTGGCCGCGGACGGGAACGAGATCGGTGGCCACACGGTCTCGCATCTCCGGCTGACCGCGCTGAGCACGGCCGAAGCCCGGCGGCAGGTCTGCACCGGCCGCTCGATCCTGGCCCGGTGGGGGTACCCGGCCGGCTCTTTCGCCTACCCGGGCGGGGCGGACAGCCCGCGGACCCAGTCCATCATCCGCTCGTGCGGCTACTCCAGCGCCCGGGGCGTGGTGGGACTGCGCGCACCGGGGTGCCCGGGCTGCTCCCTCGCCGAGACCATCCCGCCCGCCAACCCCCTGACGCTCCGGACGGCCGGGGAGGTGGACAGCTCGTGGACGCTGCGCGACCTGGAGCACACCGTCACCGCGGCCGAGCGGGACGGGGGCTGGCTGCCGCTGGTCTTCCACCACGTGTGCGCCGGCCGCCGCTGCGGCGGCCTGGCCGTGCGCGCCACGATGCTGGACACCTTCGCCCGCTGGCTCGCCCAGCGGCAGCGGCAGGGCACGGCGGTCCGGACCGTGGGCCAGGTCATCGGCGGCCCCGTGGTGGGACGGCCGGTGCGTTCAACGCCGCACGTCGCGGCCGCCAGGCCGCACCGGATCGTCAACCCGTCGGTGGAGTCGGTCGCCGCCTCGGGCGCGGTGAGCGCCTCGCTGGAGACCACGTCCGCGGCGCCGGCCCGTACCCCCCAGTGCTGGATGCAGGGCGGCTACGGGCACAACACCGCGCGCTGGCAGCGCGCCAGGGACAGCCACGCGGGCGGCTGGGCCGAGCGGCTGACCATCACCAGCTACCACAGCGGCGACGCCAAGCTGCTACCCCAGTTTGACCTGGGAGAATGCTCCCTGCCGGTTCGGCCGGGCCGGTCGTACACCCTGGGGGCGTGGTACCAGTCCACGGCCCGGACCCAGTACTCGGCGTACTACCGGACCTGGTCGGGCCGCTGGGTGTACTGGACGTCGAGCCCGTACTTCCCGGCCAGCCAGGGCTGGGCCCAGGCCCGCTGGGCGACGCCGCCGGCCCCGGCGGGGGCCAGCGGGGTGAGCTTCGGGCTGGCCCTGTTCTCGAAGGGCTCGCTGACCACGGACACCTACAGCTTCGCCGCGACCCCGCCGGATGCGGCCCGGCGGATCGCGGGCTGGGTCCTGCTCAGCGTCCTGGCCGCGGCCGGCCTGGCGGCCGCGGGGCGGGCGGTACGGCGCCGGCGGCGACCCGCTAACCCTGTGCCGGTCGAGGGGAAGCGGAGTACCTCGTCCTCCAGCAGCCGGTAGCGGACCGCGTAAGAGGCCGCCTCGAGCCGGGAGTGCACGCCGAGCTTGGTCATCAGCGACTGGACGTGGGTGCGCACGGTGGCCGCCGAGACCCCCAGCTTGGTCGCGATCCCGGCCGTGTCCAGGCCTTCCACCAGCAGCAGGAGGCATTCCCGCTCCCGGGCGGTCAGGAAGCCGGCGAGCCGGTGCGCGTCGTCCTGCCGGGCCGGCGGCCGGGCCAGGACCGGCTTCGGCACGTCGACCACCACCTCGCCCCGCTGCACCCGGTCGATGGCCCTGGTGAGCGCGGACACCCCCCTGGTCTTGTGCAGGTACCCGGACGCCCCGGCGTGCAGGGCCTGCCGGATCCCCTCGGTGTCGGGGTCGGCGCTGAGCACCAGCACCTTGGTCCGGGCGCTGGCGGCCAGCATCGGGCTGATGGCCGTGATCCCGTTGTCCCCGGCGAAGTGCCGGTCGATCAGGCACACGTCCGGCTGGATCCGGCGCACGGTCTCGATGGTGTCCGGCACGCTGTGGGCCACGGTGACGTCGTAGCCCCGCTGCACCAGGACCGCGGACATCGCGTCCAGGAACACGCTGTGGTCGTCTCCGATCACGAGCCCGGTCACGGGGCCACCCGCCCGGTCCCGGCGGGCGCGGCGGGGGCCGGGACGGGCCGCACCGGCACCGCGATCCGGACGTGCGCGCCGCCCGATTCGGGGGCACTGATCTCCAGCGCGCCCCCGCACGACTCGAGCAGCGTGGTCACCACGCCGAGCCCCAGTGAGGCCGCGCCGGGCGGCCCCTGGCCGAAGCCGGGGCCGTCGTCGATCACGTCAAGCACCGCCCGGTCATCCCCGGCCGAGACCGTCACCCCGACCCGGCCGTCCGGTCCCGCGGCCCGGGCCGCGTTGTCGACCACGTTGGTCAGCACCCGCCACAGCAGGGCGGGGCTGGCCTCGACGGTCACTTCCGGCCCCGGCTCGAGGATGACCGCGGTCTCGTGCGCGATGCGGGCCAGCTGGGTCACCTGGCCGGCCAGCGACCGCAGCCCGACGTCGGCTACGGCCGGCACCCCGGCCCCGCCCGGGATCTCCTGGGCGATGATGTCCAGCAACCGGGACATTTCCAGCGACAGCAACTCGAGCCGGGAGCCCGCGTCCCCGGGCAGTTCCATATCCCCGCGCACGGCCTCGACCAGGTATGACAGCGTGGTCATCTGGTGGCCAAGATCATGTAGCAGGCCGCGCACGGCCAGCGGTTCCTCAACGTCGGCCCGCCTGCGCCCCCGGCCCCGTCGCCGGTCCAACGACGGCTCCACGTGTTCCCCCCGACTTATGTTCCCTAGCGCTCCCCGCACCGTCCCCCGGGCGGCGGAGCCGGGTTCATCCCCCCGCGTTCCCTCCCCATCCTGCACATCACGGTCCGGCGTCGGCTAGTCACCGGATGAGGCATTACGCACAGTTAACCATGTCCTGGCTAGGCCATGGCACCCCTGGTGGCGTACGCCGCCGTGAGGGCCTGGCGCAGCGCCTGCTCGCCGAAGCGTTTTCCCAGCCGGGCCCGGGCCGTCGCGGCCATCCCCGCCGCGACCTCGGGGGAATCCAGGAGAAATCCCACGGCGTCCGCCATCAGCCGCGGGCGGCCCGGGGCGACCAGCAGGCCCGTCTCACCCGGCACCACCACATCGCCGACCGCGTTGACCGCCGTAGCGACCACCGGGATACCGCACACCATCGCCTCGACCACGGCCGTGGGCAGGCCCTCGTAGCGGCTGGGCAGCGCGAAGACGTCGAAGGCGGGCAGCAGTTCCACCACGTTGCCGCGCTGGCCGGCCAGCACCACCCGGACGCCGGGCGTGTCCCGGATCTGCGCGGCGACCTTCCCGGCCAGCTCCCCGTCACCGATCCAGACGCCCGTCACGTCCGGCCGGTCCAGCGCCCGCAGCGCGGCCACGAAGTCCCCGGGCGCCTTCTGGTACGTCAGCCGCCCCACCGCGCCGACCACGGTCGCGTCGGCGGCCAGGCCGAGCGCGGCGCGGGCCCGGGCCCGGGCAGTGCTGCGCGGGGCTCCGCCGTCTGGGCCACCCCCGTCTGGGCCACCCCCGTCTGGGCCACCGCCGGGCGGCGCGGGGACGTCGGCGACCACCCCGATGGTGCGGATCCGCTCGGGGGAGATCAGCCGGCGCCGGACCGCCTCGACCGCCACCCCGGTGCCCACGCACAGGGCCAGGTCCGTGATCCGGCCCAGCCCGCGTTCGATCTGGACGTACGCCCGCCGCCGCGGGGCGCCCTGGAACTCGTGGAAGGGGAAGCCGTGGTAGGTGTGCACCAGGCGGGGTACCCCGGCGCGGTGCGCGGCGAGGCGGCCGAGCACCCCCGCCTTGGCCGTGTGGGTGTGCACGACGTCAAAGGGCCGGCGGCCGAGCAGTTCCCGTAGCCGCGCCAGGGCCCGCAGGTCACTGCGCGGTGAGATCGGCATCCGCAGCGCGGGCTCGGTGAGGACCTCCAGGCCGGCCGCGGCGGCCTGGTCCAGCAGCAGCGGGTCCCCGCTCCCGGTGATGATCGTCATCTCGAAGCTGGCCGGATCCAGGCTGAGCGCCCCGCGCAGCGCGTGCTGGCCGGCGCCGCCCTCCAGCCGGGTGATGACCGTGGCTACGCGGATCGCCCCGCTACCACTCATGAACCTCACCCGCCCCCCGGGCTACAAGCTTGTCACCCGGGGTGATCACTCGGTCCGCTCGGGGGCCCGCAGGCCGGCCGCCCGGGCCACCCGGACCGCCTCCAGGCGGCTGTGCACGTCCAGCTTGGCGAAGATGTTCCGGGTGTGCGTGCGCACCGTGTCGGTGGAAATCAGCAGGTCCTGGGCGATCTGCCGGCCGCGCTTGCCGTCCATCATGCTGAGCAGGACGTCCCGCTCCCGCGGGCTGAGCATGTCCAGCACATCCTCGTTCTCCCGGGCCCGGCCGACGTCCGCGCGCAGCTCGCTGAGGATCGCGCCCAGCATGTCCGGCGGGAACCAGGAATACCCCTGGCACACGCCGCGGATCACGGTTTCCAGCTCGGCGGCGCCCTGCTCCTTGGCCACCCAGGCGGAGACGCCCGCCCGGGCCGCCTCCACCCCGTGGGCGATGTCGTGATCCGCGCTCAGCACGACCACCCTGGCCTCGGGCCTGGCGGCCACCAGGCCCTGGAGCACCTCTCCCAGGGCCGCGCCGAGCGGCTCGACCTCGATGGTGATCACGTCGGGCCGCAGCCCGCGGACGATGTCGAGCAGGTTGGGGTCGGCCGTGGTGCATCGTCCCGCCACCCACAGGTCCATGGCCGCGGACAGCCGGGAGGCCAGGGCCTCGGTGACCATCAGGTGGTCGTCCACGAGCAGTATCCGCACCGGATCCATAACTTCACTGTGCGCCGGCGCGACCGGTCTGTCCTCACCCAGATACATGGCTTGCCTCCGTCACGCGGGCCGGGGATGCCGGATGGCTGCCGGTGCTGGCGTCCGGGCCGGCCAGCCCGGGAACGGCCTTCCCGGGCATCCCGGGCTGCGGTTCGGGCCTGGGCGCCGCGACCGGGCCCGCGGTGTCATCCACGGGCCCGACAGCGCGCCGGGCCGGGCTTTTCCACCGGCCGCTGGACCGGGACAGCCACGCGGCCGGGATCGCGTACAGGCCGATGCCGGCGTCGAGCATCCGCATGAACGGGAAGAACAAGCCCAGCAGCAGCAGCCGGGGCTGGCGCTCGAGGATCGCGACCGCGCAGGTGAGCAGGTAGTCGGGGAGCACCACGCCGAACAGCACCGCGGTCAGCGTCAGGTGTGCCGCCACCACCGTGTGCACCTCGCTGAAGCCCGGCCAGGTCAGTGCGGCCCCGGCCAGGTCCGGCACCGCCAGCACGATCAGGGCCAGGGGGAGCAGGAAGAACAGCAGGCTCGACGTGATCAGCTCGATCAGCAGCAGGGTGAGCATGGCCGTGAACAGGTTGGCCCGGGGCGGGTGGCGGCGCACGGTCTGCCACAGCCCGATCGCCCACCGCCTGGTCTGCCGCACGTAGTCACCCAGGTTGTCCGGATCCTGGGTGACCGCCACCGCCCGCAGCGTGAAGCCGACCTTGCCCAGGCTCTTCTGGTAAATCTCAAAGGTCATGTTGAAGTCCTCGATCACCAGCCCGGGCGGGTTCATCTCCATCCGCGGCAGGACGTCGGCCCGGTACAGGCTGGCGAAGCCGGGCACGATGGGCGTGGCGTTGGCGCGCAGCCAGGTCTGGCCGAACTTGAGCGCCCGCTGGCCCACGGCGTAGATCCGGGTACGGTGCCCGACCAGCACCTTGCCGCCGAGCGTCATCCGCCGGTCCCGTGCGGTCCGCACGCAGCCGGCCACCGCGACCACCTCCGGCTGGTCGAACATGGGCAGCGCGGCGGAGAAGTAGCCGGGCTCGACCCGGGTGTCGGCGTCGAGCAGCATCACCACCGGGAACCGCTTGATCAGGCCGAACCGGCCGATAGCCTCCTCCAGCGCCCCGGCCTTGCCCACGTTCTCCTGGGTCTCGATCACCCGCGCGCCCGCCCGCCGCGCGATCTCGACCGTGGCGTCGGTGGACCCGTCGGACACCACGTGCACGTTGCCCCGGGGCACCAGGGCCATGATGGACCGCAGGCTCTCCTCGATCACCAGGGCCTCGTTGTGCGCCGGGATCAGCACGGCCACGTCCGCGGCGGTCAGGGGGGACGCCGGGCGCGGGCGGTCGAGCTGGCCACCGTCGGCCGTGACGGCCATCAACGTTTCCCCGTCCCCCCTGCTCGCCGGGCCGGACCGCCGCCGGCGGCCGGCGACCGACTCGGCCAGCCGGACCAGGCCCACGAATCCCCAGAGCGCGAAGTTGGCGCCCAGGACGAAGACCGCCAGCACCCACCACGGCATCATGGCACCGCCTTCGAGGTGCTGAGCGCGTGCGGACCGGATGTCGGCAGCACGTGGCCCAGCGCGGACCAGGTCCCGCCGTCCTCATATCCATACATCCAGAGGTAAACCCCGCCGATCTGGGCGCCCTGGGCCGCGCCGAACTTGGCCCGGGAGCTCGCCGCGTTCTCGAACCACACGGTGTGCTGGTGGCCGGCCGCGTCCTGGTAGCTGAACCAGGGGGTCTGGCTCGCCTGGTCGTAGTGCGCCGTCGCGTGGTACTGCCGGGACAGCCGCAGCGCCTGGAGCCAACTGATGCCGGTGCCGTGGCGGCCGACCCAGTCGTAGCCGTAGAGCGGCACGCCGAGGATGATCTTGCTGGCCGGGATCTGCGTTGTGGCGTAGCGCAGCACCGCGCGCACCCAGCTGACCGGGGCCACCGGCCCGGGCGGGGAGGTTTGCCAGTGGTAGTCGTAGGCCATCAGCCGGACCTGATCGGCAGCCCGGCCGATCGCCGCGTAGTCCTGGGCCAGGTTGCGCGGGTCGGTACCCGCGTTGGTGGTCTTGGCGAAAACCGCGACCGACAGGACTTTGCCCCGCGCGTGCAGGGCGCCGGCCAGCCGGGTGACGAACGTGGTGAACGCCTGCCGGTCGCCCGCGTGCAGGTTCTCGTAGTCCAGGTCGATCCCGGCGTAGTCGTTCCGCTGGACGAGCGACACGATCGCGTTCACCTGGCTGGTCATCAGCGCCGGTGAGTGCAGCATCCGGCCCACCGCGGCGTAGGACCACCTGCCGCCGGTGATGTTCGCGATGCTCGGCACGATCAGCTTCCCGGCCGCGCGCAGCCGGCGGATCTCGGCCGCCACCGCCGCGCTCTGGCCCGGGGGGTACTGGGTGTCGATCCGCCCGGAGCTGCCCAGCCCGTACATCCACGGCGACACCTCGGTCACGTCGTTCTTGTGGCCGAGCACGGCCGCCGTGCCATGGCTGATATTCCAGTACGGCATGGACGCCACGACCAGCGTGTGCCGCGGCGTGCCGCCCCGCAGGTTCACCATCGTCAGTCCCACCAGGACGGCCCCGACCAGGACAACGGCCAGCCACACGGCACCGGCGACGCGGTGCCGCGGCCGTTCCGGCACCGTCGCGGGTGCCCGGCTGCCGTTGTATGCCGCCTTCGTTGTGTGCGCCGTCCTCGTTCTCACAGCCTCGCCAGCTCTCAGCTCTCAGCTCGCGGCGGCTGCCGCGGTCCGCCCGGCCAGCTGGTCCTCGATCACGGCCTGAAGGATCTCGTCCAGGCTCCGGGTGGCCCGGAACCCGACCAGGTCCCCGGCCAGGGTGCAGTCCGGCACCCGGCGCTGCATGTCCTCGTAACCCGAGCCGTACGCCTCCAGGTAGGAGGTGCGCTCGATCCCGGCCCCGGACCCGGTCGCCGCGATCACCCGCCCGGCCAGCCCCTCGATCGTGACCTGCTCGGTGCTGCCCAGGTTGACCGCCAGGCCGCTGGCCCGGTCTGAGGCGATCAGCCGGGTCAGCGCGGGCACCACGTCGTGCACGTGGCAGAAGCAGCGCACCTGCCGGCCCGTGCCGAACACGGTCAGCGGCTGGCCAGCCAGCCCCTGCCGGACGAAGCGCGGGATGACCATCCCGTACCGGCCGGTCTGCCGGGGCCCCACGGTGTTGAAGAACCGGACGATGACCCCGCTCAGGCCAAGCTCGCGGACGTAGGCCTCGACCAGGCTCTCGTCGATCGCCTTGGCCGCGGAGTAGCTCCACCGCGACTTCAGCGGCGAGCCGATCACCCGGTCGTCATCCTCGCGGAGCCCGACCTTGGTGTTCTTGCCGTAGATCTCGCTGGTGGAGGCGACCAGCAGCCGGGCGCCGTGCCGGTACGCGGCCTCGACGACGTTCTCCGTGCCGCGGATGTTAGTGCGCAGGCTGTCCAGGGTGCGGTCACGGATCACGAACGCGCCCACCGCGGCGGCCAGGTGGAACACCCAGTCCGCCCCGGCGGTCAGCTCCATCACCGTCGCGGCGTCCAGGATCGACCCCTCGACCAGGCGGAACGAGGGATGACCCGCGACCGCCCGCAGATTGCCCAGCCGCCCGGTGCTCAGGTCGTCGAGCCCGGTCACCTGGTGGCCGGCGGCCAGCAGTTCCTCAGTCAGGTGCGAGCCGATGAACCCGGCTGCCCCTGTCACGAACACCCTCATCGCGTGCCTTCCCCAGTGCGGCTCCGCCAGATCGTCCTCAGGCGACGCCGGTCAGCCAGCCGCTCGTATAGGTCGTCGATCCGCGCGGTGACCGCCTCGACGCTGTACTCCTTCTCCACGGCTGGCTCGGTCATGCGGGGCCGCTGCCCGGCGGCCACCTCGGCCGCCATGGCGGCGCGCAGGCCCGCCACGGCCGACGGGACCTGCCGGGCCCGCCCGGCGTCCAGGCCGTCCAGCGCCGGGCAGGTCGTGTAGAGCGCGGGGGCGCCGTTGGCCAGCGCTTCCAGCACCGACAGGCCGAACGTCTCCTGCTTCGACGACGCCACGAACAGGTCCATCGCGGACAGCATCGCGGACACGTCATGCCGTTCCCCCGCGAAGATCACCTGGCCGGACACCCCGTGCTCGCGGGCCACCTGCTCCAGGTGCTCCTGCTCGGCGCCCTTGCCCACGATCAGCAGCCTGACCCGGTCCGACAGCAGCGCCGAGGCCGCCTCGATGACCATGTCGAACTGCTTGTTGGGGTCGAGCCGCCCGAGCACGCCGATCAGGTAGACGTCCGGGGCGACACCGAACTCGGCGCGGATCCGCTGCCGGGCCGTGCTGTCGAACGCGACCCGCTGCAGGTCCACCCCGTTCGGGATGACGGTCACCCGCTTCCGGCGGACTCCCCACTTCTCCAGCCGCTCGCGGACCGTGCCGGACACCGCGATGGTCACGTCGGAGAGCATCTCGGTGCCCAGGTACAGGGCCCGGACACCGGGCGTCATCTTCCGGCGCTCCAGGTGGGTCTCGCCGATCGAGTGCTCCGTGCTGAGCACCACGGGCGTCCCCGCCAGCCAGGCCGCCGAGCGGCCGTACACCTGGGAGCGGTACAGGTGCGCGTGCACCACGTCGTACCCGCCGTCCCTGATCAGGCTGCGCAGCCGGAGCAGCGCGGACAGCTGGGTGTTGCGGGACATCCCCATGTCCCGGACCCGGCCGCCGTCGGAGCGGATCATGTCCGCGACGGGACCCGGGTTGTAGAGCGTGACGACCTCGCTGTCGTGCCGGGTGTGCTGCAGGATCGAGCGGAGCTGGAGTTCGGCGCCGCCGACCCCCAGGCCGGTGATCACGTGCAGGACCTTCATCTCATTTCCCCCCGTGCGTCTTGATGAGCGAGCGGCGGCCGACCTCGGCCGCGATGCTGGTCACGGTGCGGCCCAGTACGACCAGGTCGAGCCAGAACGACCAGTGCTCGATGTAGTAGTTGTCGAACCGGGCCCGGTCGCTGATCGAGGTGTCCCCGTTCAGCCCGTGCACCTGGGCCCAGCCGGTCAGGCCGGCGGGCATCCGCTGCCGCCCGGTGTAGCCGGGCACGGCCTCGCTGAACTGCCGGACGAAGTGCGGCCGTTCCGGCCGCGGCCCGACCAGGGACATGTCGCCCCGCAGCACGCTGACCAGCTGCGGCAGCTCGTCGATGTGCGTGATCCGCAGGACCCGGCCGAGGGCGCCGCACTGCCCGGCGGGCACCGACCACGACGTGTCCGGGTCGCCGTGGCGGCCCAGCGTGCGCAGCTTGACGATCTCGGCGAGCTTCCCCTCGCCGACGACGCGAACCTGGCGGAACAGCGCCGGGCGGCGCAGCGTCAGCCGGACGGCCAGGGCCGCCACGGCCACCAGCGGGGCCGTCACGACCAGCAGCACCGCCGCGGCCAGCACGTCGAAGGCCCGTTTGACGGCCCGGCCGAGCGGCGCCTGGGCCGCCCCGGGCGAGCGGCGCAGCGGGAGCAGCGGGACGCCCCGCACCTCGTCCAGGC
>JAOPYP010000485.1 GCA_025964635.1 Actinomycetes bacterium
CCGGCCCCCAGCCGCAGTGGCACCGGCCGGGCGGGCCGGATGCCGGTCCGGACCGCGGCGGCCCGGGCACCGCTCGCCGATCCGCCCTGCATGACCCCGCCGCGCAGCCGCGGACCCCGGGACGGCCGGAGCGCACGGCGGCCCGCGCCATCCCCCAGGGCGCCGCTGGCCCGGCTGAAGGCACCGGCGGGAATCCCGCCGCCGCGCTCCCAGCTGCCCTGCGGCCTCGTCACCCCCGGCTTGCTGCTCCGGTGCCGGCTGCCCAGGTGCAGATGGACCGGCCGGGACGGCCGCCCCTGTCCGGCCCGGGCGGCCGCGGCCGCCCCGCCAGACCGGGCGGAAACCCCGCCGCCGCTGAACTTCAGGTGCACCGGCCGGGACGGCCGGGCCTGGGGGGGACGCACTCCGCTGGCCGAGCCGCCCTGATTCGACCCGGCTCGCAACGTCCGGGCCCTGAGCCTCGGGGCGCGGCCGGTTCCGCTATCGCGCAGCACCGCGCCGGAGCCGGCGAACAGGGCCGCCGGGCCCGAGAGACCGGGCACCGCCAGCAGCCGGCTGGCTGACCCGCCGGGGAAACTGGCCAGGCCCTGGGGGGCCAGGGCCGGGGCGGCCAGCGCCCGGGCCCGGACCACCACGTAGAGCACGAACGGGCTGAGCAGCACGTCGTAGACCACGGAGGCGGGCAGCACCCGGCCGATCGCGGACCAGGTGATGTCGGGGTTCCCGAAGATCATCCCGGTCAGGGCGAAGAGCAGTTCCCCGAGAGCAGACCCGGCGGCCACCACGCCGATCGGCACCCAGGCGGACTCGTCGAGATTGCTGCCGACCCGCCCGGCGGCGTACCCGACCAGGCAGAACACCAGCGCGTACTGACCCACCAGGTGGGTGGCGGGCGGGGCCACGTCCAGGGCGAGACCCGCGCAGAACCCGCCCAGCATGCCTTCCAGCGGCCCGCCGGTCAGCGCCAGCGCCACCACCACGACCAGGACCAGGTCCGGTCCCGCCCCGCCCGGCAGGCGCACGCTGCCCAGGACGGTCAGCTGGATCAGGATCGCGAGCAGCAGCAGCCCGGCCGAGAACGCCGCGCGCCGCACCTCAGGGCCTCGATCCGGTGGCGCTCGGGGTGGGCGTGACGGTGGCCCCGGGCGACGGGGGGTGGCTGGCCCCCGGCGAGGCCGTGGCGGAGACGGTCGGGGACGGGCTCGGCCTGGGCGGCAGCACGGAGAACCGCGGATCGGTGCGCGGCGGCACGACCACGACCCCGACCACGCCCAGCGCGGTGTCGTCGGCGAACGGGCGGACCAGCGCCTCCTTGGTCAGCGAGCTGCTCGTGCCCTCCAGCTTGGTGATCACCCCCACCGGCACCCCGGGAACGTAGGGCCGGCCACCCGCCGAGCCGAACGTGACCAGCTCCTGGCCCGGGTGCAGGATCGCGTTCACGTCGAACACCTGGAGCCGGAGCAGGCCGCTGCCGGTCATGCTCTTGCCGGTCCCGCTGACCACCCCGATCTGGCCGGTGCCCGCGAGCCGGACCCCGACGGTCACGCTGGCGTCGGTGGCGAGCAGCACGGTGCAGGTGGTCGCGCTCACCGTGGTGACCGTGCCCACCAGGCCCTGCCCGTTCAGCACGGTCTCGTCCGGCTTGATGCCGTCCACCCGGCCCGCGTCGATGGTGACCGAGTCGTCGTAGGCCGCGCCGGCCGCGATCACGCTCGCGGTCACGATCCGGTACCGGCCCCGGCCGGCCAGCTGGAGCAGCTGGCTGAGCTGGCGCTCGTCGTACTTGCTCAGCTGCTGCTGGTTCAGCTGGGCCCGGAGATCAACCACCTGCCGTTGGAGCGCGTCGATCTTGCTTTGCGAGCCGGAGCCGGAGAGCCCGTCCGTGAGCGCGGCGACCGGCCGGGTGACCACGCTGGCGGCGCTCTGCACCGAGCCGAACACGCTGCCGCCCAGCGCGCGGAGCCCGCCGAGCGGCGCGCCCCCGCTCCCCCGGTAGTCGATGGTGATCAGCGCGAGGGCGGCCACCACCAGCACCCCCAGAACGATGCGGGTCCGCCGGGAGTCGTGCACCAGGTCTCCTCGTCAAGCCGCCGGCCATGCCCCTGTCAGCTGCCGCTGCCGCGGCTCCATCCTGCCCCGTCGAGGTCAGCGGCGGCGCTCCGGGACAAGGACCTGGCTCAGGGTGTCGAAATCTTCCACGCACTTGCCGGTGCCGAGCACCACCGAATCGAGCGGGTTGTCCGCCACGTGCACCGGCATGCCCGTTTCCTCGCGCAGCCGGTCGGCCAGCCCGCGCAGCAGGGCGCCCCCGCCAGTCAGCGCGATGCCCCGGTCCATCACGTCGCCGGCCAGCTCGGGCGGGCACTTGTCCAGGGTGGTCTTGACCGTGTCCACGATCAGTGCGACCGGCTCCTCGATGGCCCGGCGGATCTCCTCCGCCGAGATCACGATGGTCTTGGGCAGCCCGCTGACCAGGTCACGGCCGCGGATCTCGGCGTGCGGCTCGTCCGCCGACGGGTAGGCGGAGCCGAGCGCCATCTTGATTTCCTCGGCGGTCCGGTCGCCGAGCATGAGCGAGTACTCCTTCTTGCCGAAGGTGATGATCGCCTGGTCCAGCTCGTCACCGGCGACCCGGATCGACTGGGAGGTGACGATCCCGCCCAGCGAGATGACGGCCACCTCGGTGGTGCCCCCGCCGATGTCCACCACCATGTTGCCAGTGGGCTCGTTGACCGGGAGGCCGGCCCCGATCGCCGCGGCCATCGGCTCCTCGATGATGTAGACCCGGCGGGCGCCGGCCTGATGACCAGCCTCCTTCACCGCGCTCTGCTCCACCCCGGTGATCCCGCTGGGCACCGCCACGACGACCCGCGGCTTGGCCAGGTGCCTGCGCCGGTGCACCTTCTGGATGAAGTACCGCAGCATCCGCTCGGTCACGTCGAAGTCGGCGATGACTCCGTCCTTCAGCGGACGGACGGCCACGATGTTGCCGGGCGTCCGCCCGATCATCCGTTTCGCCTCGACGCCGACCGCCACGATCGCGCCAGTGTTGGTATTCAGCGCCACCACGGAAGGTTCGTTGAGCACGATGCCGCGACCCCGGACATACACCAGGGTGTTCGCAGTGCCCAGATCGACCGCCATGTCACGGCCCAGAAACGCCAGCGCGTTGCTCATCAGGAACGAGAACCTTCCAAAAAGGGTCCTGCTGGATGATCTGTGGTCTATTCGACGCGGTTCACACCCTGCCGAGTCCGAGCCGCTCTTTGTCCTTCATCGACCAGTGCCGGCCTGCCTAAACGAGGTCGGGAAAGAAGATCTTGATTTCCCGTTCGGCGGAGTCCGGCGAGTCGGATCCGTGCACGATGTTCTGCTGAACATCCAACGCGTGATCACCACGGATAGTGCCCGCACTGGCCAGCACCGGGTCGGTCGCGCCGGCCAGCCCGCGGAACGCCTCGACCGCCCGCGGTCCCTTCACCACCAGCGCGACCAGCGGTCCCGACGTGATGAACACGATCAGCGACGGGAAGAAGGGCTTGCCCACGTGCTCGGCGTAATGAGCTTCCGCCGTTTCCGCCGGGATGACGCGCAGGTCCATCGCCACGATCTGCAGGCCCTTGCGCTCAATCCGGGCCAGGACCTCCCCGATCAGCCCCCGACGGACCGCATCGGGCTTGACTAGGACGAGGGTACGTTCAACCACTGCTTTGCTCCTCTTGGCCGGTGGCAACGGTGCCGATCCCGGAGTGATCGAGGGCAATCCCGCCGCGGCCAGATCCTACCGTTGCCGCAGCGGCGGCCTGGGGTCCGCAACACCTTGCGGCCCCGGCCCAGCCCCCGTCACGCCGGCGCGCTCAACCCCGCGCGGGCGTAGCCGCCGAATCTAACCTAACTGCCCCTCCGCCGGGCGGCACACCGACCCCACCTTCATCGCCGC
Source organism: Actinomycetes bacterium (assembly GCA_025964635.1). Taxonomy (GTDB): domain Bacteria; phylum Actinomycetota; class Actinomycetes; order Streptosporangiales; family Streptosporangiaceae; genus RYN-230. The sequence continues at coordinate 3,941 of JAOPYP010000485.1, forward strand.
CCGGGCGCGGAACGCCGCCTGGAGGCTGTGACCTGGACATATGGCGACCCTCTGAGGCAAGGTCGTCAGGAGCTTCACCCGGCGACGATAAGCAGATGATCGGTGGAAAAGCAGACCGGCAGCCGCATTGCCCCCAGCCCCGCGTACCTGCTCGCGGACGCTTCCGGTGCGGCAGAGCTGCGGCCGGACGCGTCCGGACACACGGATCCCGGCCACACAGATCCGCTGGCTGACTCCTCCGGCCGGGCGCTGCGGCGCGGCGGCCTGCTGGCCAGGATCGCGCCGTTCGCCGCGCTCGCCTGCCTGGCCGAGGCGAGCCTGGCGCTGCCGCCCGGACCGTCCTCCCTCCCGGACGCCATCGCCAGCGCGGTGCTCCTGGCGGTCACCGCGGCCCTGGTCGTGCTGCTGCCCTGGGACCGGCTCCCGGCCTGGTGGGACGTGGCCGTCCCGCTGCTGTACACGGCCTCGGTGCTCCCGCTGGCCCAGGCCGCCGGCGGGACGTACTCCGGGATCCTGCTCATCCTGCTCAGCCCGATCCTCTGGACTGCGCTCTACCACCGCCGGCGGGAATCGGTCTGCGTGAGCGCGGCCGCCCTGGGGGTGGTGCTGACGGTGTCCCTGATGCCCGACATGGCGAGCCCGGCCGTGCTCATCCGCCGGATGATTTCCTGGGCCGCGCTGGCGGCCATGATCGGGGTGGCCGGGCACGGGCTGCGCGCCCGGATCCGCCGGTCCCGCCAGCAGGCCGCTCTGATGCAGGAGCGGCTGCGCGAGATGAGCCTCCTGGCCGACCGTGACCGCATCGCCAGCCGGCTGCACGACACGGTGGTGCAGCGGCTGTTCGCGTCGGGCCTGTCGCTGCAGGGCGCGACGGGCCTGCTCGGCGGCCAGCCTGACGTGGCCCGCCGGATCGACCGGGTGGTAGAGGATCTGGACGAGTGCATCACGCTGCTCCGCCAGTCCATCTTCGATCCGGCGCACGGGACGCCCGCCCGGGGCCTGCAGCGCAGCATCCTCGACGTGTCCCGCGAGCTGACCCCGTGGCTCGGGGTGGTGCCTGAGGTGACCCTGGAAGGCCCGCTGGACACGGCGGTGCCCCCGCACGCCGCCCGGCAGCTGCTGGGAGTGCTCCGTGACGGGCTGGCCCGCAGCGGCGCCTGTGCGCACGCGACCCAGGTGGCGGTGGCCGTGGCCGCCGACCGCGAGGCGGTCACGCTGACGATCACCGACGACGGAACCCGGTGGGCCGCCCGGTCCGCCGGGGACGGGCCCACCCTGCCCGCGTTGCGGGCGCGGGCCCACGAGCTCGGCGGCACGGTGGCGGCCGAATACGCGGCGACCGGCGAGACCCGGCTCATCTGGCGGGCGCCGCTCACGGCGCTTCCGCGCGGCGCCCCATCCAGATAGCCAGGACCCAGAACCCGGCGAAGATGACACCGAGCGCGTACATGACCGGGACCAGGGCCCCGGCCGCGATCACCAGGACCTGCAGCACGCTGCCGGCCACCAGCGCCACCCGCAGTCCGGGACGGCCGACCACGCCCGCCATCAGCACCGCGGCCACCGCCAGGGCACCGCCCGCGGCCCCGGCGGCGCGGGGCGAGGCGTGCCCGATGGTGATGGCCACCGGGATGGCCAGGCCGATCACGATGGCCTCCATGATCAGCACCGTGGCGCAGAGCCTTCTCATCGCGGCCGTCTCATGGGCGGAGCCTCACCGTGGGTACCTCACTCCGCGCTGTCCCATTCCTGGGCGGCCGCCGCTTCTTCGCGGTCCTGGGCGGCCGCCGCTTCTTCGCGGTCCTGGGCGGCGGTGGCCTCCCGGTCCTGGAGGCCCGGATCCTCCCGGTCCTGGACACCCGGGTCCTCCCGGTCCTGGACGCCCGAGTCCGCGCGATCCGGGGCGAGCAGCACCCGGGCGTCGCCGGCGGTGATGACCGACCCGGTGACCAGCACCCCGGTCCGGGTCAGTCCTTCCTCGCCGGCTGCCTCGTCGGCCAGGCCCACCGCCAGCTCCAGGGCGTCGTCGAGCCGGCGCGATGAGTGGACCCGTTCCGGCCCGAACACGGAGGCGGCCAGCTCGGCCAGCTTGACCGGGTCCATGGAGCGGTCGGACGAATTGCGGGTCACCACGAGCTCGGAGATGACCGGCTCCAGCTGGTCCAGGATCCCCGGCACGTCCTTGTCCTCGCTGACCGCCAGCACGCCGATCACCGCCGCGAACGAGAACGCCTCGGAGACCGCCTCCATGGCCGCTTCCATGCCCGCCGGGTTGTGCGCGGCGTCAAGGATGACCACCGGGCTGCGCCGGACCACTTCCAGCCGCCCCGGCGAGGTGACCTGCGCGAACGCCGCGCGGACCAGATCCTGCCCCAGCGCCCCGGCCGACGTCTCCGTGCCGTCCATGCTGGCGGCGGCCCGGCTCGGGTGGACGCTGGGCGTGTCCTCATCGTCCTCGTCGTCCTCGGCCTCACCCGAGCCCGAACCCGTCCACGCCTCGTCCGGGGAGCCATCATCGTCGGGCGCCTTCGCGTCCAGCGACTGCCCCGGCAGCGGAGCCCCGCCGGCGAACGCCTCGACCGCGGCCAGCGCGACGGCCGCGTTGCTGGCCTGGTAGGCCCCGAACAGCGGCAGCGCGATGTCGGTGTAGTCGCCCCGCAGCCCGCGCAGGTCCAGCCGCTGGCCGCCGACCGCGAGATCGCGGTTGAGGACCCCGAACTCCAGGCCCTCGCGGACCACGCTCGCGCCGACCGTGACGACCCGGCGCAGCAGCGCCTCTGCCGCGGGCAGCGGCTGCTGGGCCAGCACGGCCACCGCGCCGGGCTTGATGATCCCGGCCTTGTCCGTCGCGATCTCCTCGACGGTCCCGCCCAGGTACGCGGTGTGGTCGAGGGAGACCGGGGTGACCACGGCCACGGCGCCGTCAGCGATGTTCGTCGCGTCCCAGGTGCCGCCCAGCCCGACCTCGACGATGGCCACGTCCACCGGGACGTCGGCGAAGATGGCGAAGGCCATGCCGGTCAGCACCTCGAAGAAGGACAGCTGGCTGCCCTGCTGCCCGTCGACCAGGGCCAGGTAGGGCGCCAGCTCGTCGTAGGCGGTCACGAACGCCTCGGCCGAGACCGGCTGGCCGTCGACCGCGATGCGTTCCCGGATGGACGACAGGTGCGGGCTGGTGAACAGGCCGGTGCGCAGGCCCCGCGCGCGCAGCAGGCTCTCGATCATCCGCGCGGTCGACGTCTTGCCGTTCGTGCCGGTGACGTGGATGACCGGGTAGGAACGCTGCGGGTCGCCGAGCACCGAGACGAGCGCGGCCATCCGTTCCAGGGTCGGCTCGATCGCGTGCTCAGGACGCCGCGCGAGGATCTCGCTCTCGGCCTCGCGCAGCTCGCCGGAGATGCTCAAGCGCCCCCCTGGCCCTTCTCCGCCGATCCAGTCCCCGCCGATCCGGGCTCCCCCGCCCCCGGCAGGGCGGCGAGCCTGCCGGTGATCCGCTCTATGTCGGCGTGCGCCGCCTCGAGCCGTTCCCGGGTCTTATCAACCACATCGGCGGGCGCCTTGGCCAGGAAGGACTCGTTGCCGAGCTTCCGCTCGGCCTGGTCCGCCTCCTTACGGGCGGCGGCCAGGTCCTTGTCCAGCCGGCGCCGCTCCGCGGCCACGTCGATCCCCGCGGCGGTGTCCAGTTCCGCCGTGATGCCCTCGGCCAGCACGGACGCGGTCGCGGCGAAGCTGCCGCCGGGCGCGGTCAGCCGCAGCAGCGACCGGATGCTGGCCTCGTGCGGCGCGAGACGGGTGCCCTCGATCCCGGCCAGCACCGCCGGCACCTGCTGCCCGGGCCGCAGCCCCTGGTCCGAACGGAACCGGCGGACCTCGGTGACCAGCCGCATCAGCGAGCCGATCTCCGCTTCCGCGGCGGCGTCCCGGAAACCCGGCTGAGCCGCCGCACCGCCGGTGCCCGCCGCACCGCCGGTGCCCGCCGGGCGCTCCCCCGGCCACAGGGCGACCATGACGCTGTCACCGCCGGTGAGCGCGGTCCACAGCTCCTCGGTGACGAACGGCATCACGGGGTGGAGCAGCTTCAGCAGCCGGTCCAGCACGTAGCCGAGCACCTCCCGGGTGATCCGCGCCGCCGTCTCATCCGAACCGGCCCCCGCAGGCCCCGCCGTACCAGGCCCCGCCGCACCAGACCCGGCCACACCAGACCCGGAGAGCGCCGGCTTGGCCAGTTCCAGGTACCAGTCGCACACCTCGTCCCAGGCGAAGTGGTACAGCAGTTCGCACACCTTGCCGAACTCGAAACGCTCGAAGAGCCCGTCCACTTCGCTGGTGACGGTGGCCAGCCGGGACAGGATCCACCGGGCCGCGGTCGGCATCTGGCCGGGATCGGGCAGCTCCCCGGGCACGGTCGCGCCGTTCAGCAGCGCGAAGCGGGTCGCGTTCCACAGCTTGTTGCAGAAGTTCCTGGACCCGGTGACCCATTCCTCGCTGACCGCCACGTCGCTGCCCGGGCCGGCCCCGCGGGCCAGGGTGAACCGGGTGGCGTCGGCGCCGAACCGGCCGATCCAGTCCAGCGGGTCCACCGTGTTGCCCAGCGACTTGGACATCTTCTTGCCGTACTGGTCCCGCACCAGGCCGTGCAGGGCGATGTCCCGGAACGGGACGGCCTGGGCCGGCTCTCGGTCCGACATCACGTAGAGGCCGAACATCATCATCCGGGCCACCCAGAAGAACAGGATGTCGTAGGCCGTGACCAGCACGCTGGTGGGATAGAAGGCGGCCAGGTCCTCGGTGTCGCCGGGCCAGCCGAGCGTGGAGCAGGGCCACAGCGCGGACGAGAACCAGGTGTCCAGCACGTCCGGGTCCTGCCGCCAGCCCTCGCCGGCGGGCGGCTCCTCGCCGGGGCCCACGCAGACGACCTCGCCGGACGGCCCGTACCAGACGGGGATGCGGTGCCCCCACCACAGCTGGCGGCTGATGCACCAGTCGTGCATGTCGTCGACCCAGTCGAAGTAGCGGGGCGCCATCTCGGCCGGGTGGATGCCGGTCCGGCCGTCGCGGACCGCGTCGCCGGCCGCCTTGGCCAGCGGGCCCACCTTGACGAACCACTGCAGGGACAGCCGGGGCTCGACCACCGTGCCGCACCGGCTGCAGTGGCCGACCGCGTGCACGTAGGGCCGGACCTCGGCCACGATCCGGCCGTCCGCGCGCAGCGCGGCGACCACCGCGGGCCGGGCCTCGAACCGGTCGAGGCCCTCGAACGGGCCGTGGGCCGTGACGCGCCCGTGCTCGTCCAGGATCGTGATGCTGGGCAGCCCGTGGCGGCGGCCGATCTCGAAGTCGTCCGGGTCGTGCGCCGGGGTCACCTTGACCGCGCCGGTGCCGAACTCCGGGTCCACGTGCGGGTCGGCGACCACCGGGATGCGCCGGTTGGACAGCGGCAGCTGCACCTCCCGGCCGACCAGGTGGGCGTACCGGGGGTCGTCGGGGTGCACCGCGATGCCGGTGTCACCGAGCATCGTCTCGGCCCGGGTGGTGGCGACCACGACCGCGTCGTCGCCGTCGCCGTAGCGGATCGAGACCAGTTCGCCGTCCTCGTCGCTGTGGTCCACCTCGATGTCGGACAGGGCGGTGAGGCAGCGCGGGCACCAGTTGATGATCCGCTCGGCGCGGTAGATGAGCCCGTCGTCGAAGAGCCGCTTGAACACGGTCTGCACGGCGCGGGACAGGCCCTCGTCCATGGTGAACCGCTCGCGGGACCAGTCCACGCTGTCACCGAGGCGGCGCATCTGGCCGAGGATCTTCCCGCCGGACTCGGCCTTCCACTGCCAGACCCGCTCCACGAACGCCTCGCGGCCGAGATCGTGGCGGCTCAGGCCCTCTTTGGCCAGTTCCCGCTCCACCACGTTCTGGGTGGCGATGCCCGCGTGGTCCATGCCGGGCACCCAGAGCGCGGTGTACCCCTGCATCCGGCGCCGGCGGACCAGCGCGTCGATGAGCGTGTGGTTGAGCGCGTGGCCGATGTGCAGCGAGCCGGTGACGTTCGGCGGGGGGATCACGACGCAGAACGGCGGGTGCTCCGGGCTGACGTCCTTGGCGTCGGCCCGCAGCAGCCCGCGGGCGTCCCAGGACTGGTACAGGCGGTCCTCGACCTCGCCCGGCACGTACTGCGGAGGGAGCTCGGTTCGCTGCTGGCTCAGATCTGCACTCACGACAGCCGAGTCTAGTGCCGCAGCCAATGCCGCCTGTGCATGGTGCCCGTGCGCTCCCCTGCGCCGGGCTGCTCGGTTTAGGCCGACTTTTCCCGCGGGGTGCGGCGGGCGACGTCCCGGGGCACCAGGGTGGGGTTCACGTGCTCCAGAACCACCGGCCCGGTGATCACCACGCGCTCGACGTCCTTGCGGCTCGGCACCTCGTACATCACCGACATCAGGACCTCTTCGAGGATGGCCCGCAGGCCGCGGGCCCCGGTGCCGCGGAGGATCGCCTGGTCGGCCACGGCTTCCAGCGCGTCGTCGGTGAACTCCAGGTCCACGCCATCCAGCTCGAACAGCCGCCGGTACTGCTTGACCAGCGCGTTCCGGGGCACGGTGAGGATCTGGATCAACGCGTCGCGGTCCAGGTTATGCACGCTGGTGATGACCGGCAGCCGCCCCACGAACTCCGGGATCATCCCGAACTTGAGCAGGTCCTCCGGCATGACGTCGGCGAACGCGTCGCCCGAGGCCCGGTCGTTCTTGACCCGCAGCACCGCGCCGAAGCCCATCCCGCTCTTGCCGACCCGCGACTCGATGATCTTCTCGAGCCCGGAGAAGGAGCCGCCGCAGATGAACAGGACGTTGGTCGTGTCGATCTGGATGAACTCCTGGTGCGGGTGCTTCCGGCCGCCCTGCGGCGGCACCGAGGCCGTGGTGCCCTCGAGGATCTTCAGCAGCGCCTGCTGCACGCCCTCCCCCGAGACGTCCCGGGTGATGGAGGGGTTCTCGCTCTTGCGGGCGATCTTGTCGATCTCGTCGATGTAGATGATCCCGGTCTCGGCCTTCTTCACGTCGTACTCGGCCGCCTGGATCAGCTTGAGCAGGATGTTCTCGACATCCTCGCCCACGTAACCCGCCTCGGTGAGGGCGGTGGCGTCGGCGATCGCGAACGGGACGTTGAGCAGCCGGGCCAGCGTCTGGGCCAGCAACGTCTTGCCCGAGCCGGTGGGGCCGAGCAGCAGGATGTTCGACTTGGCCAGCTCGACGCCGTCCTCGCCGGGCCGGGTGTCACCGCCCGACTGGACCCGCTTGTAGTGGTTGTAGACCGCCACGGACAGGGCCTTCTTGGCCTTCTCCTGCCCGATCACGTACGCGTCGAGGAACTCGTAGATCTCGCGGGGCTTGGGCAGGCTGTCCCACTTGAGCTCGGACGGCTCCGCCAGTTCCTCTTCGATGATCTCGTTGCACAGGTCAATGCACTCGTCGCAGATGTACACGCCAGGGCCCGCGATCAGCTTCTTGACTTGCTTTTGACTCTTCCCGCAGAAAGAGCACTTCAGCAGGTCACCACCATCGCCGATGCGAGCCACCCAGCTACTCCTTTACCTGGGGCCGTCCGCCCCAGCCTAGGGGCTGACGGCGGCATTCCGCCGTGCCACCACGCTCTCTTTGCCCTTGGACCATTCGTGCCCTCAGGCCGACCTTCTAGTTCTGACGGTACCGCCTCCGGGGCACCTGCCGCGAGGGCTGGACCCTGAGCCGTCCCGCCCGGGAGGACGAATCCTCCTGGTTAGGACGACCCTACCTCGGCCCGCCGCTTCAGGCTGGACAGAACTTCATCCACCAGACCGTATTCCTTGGCTTCCTCAGCGGTGAAGAACTTGTCCCGCTCGATGTCCTCACGGACCTGCTCTTCGGTCCGGCCCGTGTGGACGGCGACGATGTGCTCCATCGCGGAGCGCATCCGGAGGATCTCCTGGGCCTGGATCTCCAGGTCGCTGGACTGCCCGTAGCCGCCCTCGGTAGCCGGCTGGTGCAGCAGGATGCGGGCGTTCGGCAGGGCCAGCCGCTTGCCCTTGGTGCCCGCGGCGAGCAGCACCGCCGCGCCCGAGGCCGCCTGGCCGATGCAGACGGTCTGCAGCTCGGGCTGGACGAACTGCATCGTGTCGTAGATGGCCATCATCGAGGTCACCGACCCGCCGGGCGAGTTGATGTACATCGTGATGTCGCGGTCCGGGTCCAGCGACTCCAGCGCGATCAGCTGTGCGATGACGTCGTTGGCCGAGGCGTCGTCGATCTGCACGCCCAGGAAGATGATCCGCTCCTCGAAGAGCTTGTTGTACGGGTTCATCTCCTTGACGCCGTACGACGTGCGCTCCACGAACGAGGGCAGGACATAGCGGGACTCCGCCGACCCCGGCACCAGATGCCGCGGCCCGGCCAGCCCGCCGTTGGATGTACTCACTTGCGGCTCCTCCGCTCGTGGTCCGGCGTGGTGATTCATGAGACCGGCCCGACGGTCGGGACTTCGAGGGCGCTGCGGATCACGTGGTCCACGAAGCCGTACTCCTTGGCCTGGTCCGCGGTGAACCAGCGGTCCCGGTCGGCGTCCCTCTCGATCTGCTCGACGCTCTGCCCAGTGTGGAAGGCCGTGCGCTCGGCCAGGGTGCGCTTGATGTACAGCATCTGCTCGGCCTGGATCCTGATGTCCGACGCCGTGCCCCCGATGCCGCCGGACGGCTGGTGCATCAGGACGCTGGCGTGCGGCAGCGCGTA
>JAOPYP010000306.1 GCA_025964635.1 Actinomycetes bacterium
CCGCCAGCGCGGTGGCGATCTCCTCCAGGTCAAGGCTGCTCAGATCAAGCACAAGACCACCGTAATCCTCTGCACAGACCCGGTCAGTGGCTATGAGCCATGAGCGGGCGTTGAGACGCACGCACGGGTTGAGGCTGATCCCCAACCCGCAGGGGCCCGCTGACCTGGCCGGTTCGTCCGTGCGTATCTTCTGGGGCACGATTAAGGTCCTGCACCTGCCGGGTCCTTCCGATCCAGAGCCCAGCCTCTACCTGAATAGCCGGATCTTTCTCGCCGGGCTGATGGACTGGTCCGGCGATGAACCGCCCACGGCTCAGGCAATCGCCGGATGCAAGCTGCTGGAGCAGGGCCGCGTCCATGTGGCCGCCATCACCGATACAGGCAGCAAGATCCTGGGACAGCGCGATCTTGAACTGGACGGCCTGACCGGCTTGCTGGAGGTATCGCACCGCGGAGGCGGAACCGTCTGGCTTTACGAGGGCGAAAGACGCCTTCGCGCCGCAACCAGCCAGGAGCGGCAGACCCTGCCCGTCATGTCGGTGTGGGGCCGGCAAGTCATCGTGCTGCTGGCCGGAAGGCACCTGGCACGCCGCGAGCCGTGAAGCGGGTGAGGGTCACTGGATGCGCGAACAACCGAATCGCGGCAGATCCCGCCCTGGCGGCCTCCATCCACTCACCGCTCGCGACCAAAGACCGCGCCGGTCCTATGTGACAGGCTTGGGCGGTGGGCAGTGTGTCACCAGGGGCATCCGGGCGCAGGAAGGCAAGCCGGTTGCCCTTGTTCTGCGACACCGCCCTCGCCCAGCGCATCGAGCGGGTGGAGGCGCAGCTCATCGCCAAGGCCAGCGAGGCCGCCCGCCGCCGGTCGGATAGAGGTGGGTTCGCAATCCCGGTTGCTGGCGGGGTGGCGAGTTTCGCCGAGGAGGGTTCGCCGTTCAACAAAGTCGCCGGGCTCGGCTTCGGCGGTGTGCCGGGCCCGGCCGTCTTGGGGGAGATTGAACGGGCCTTCACCAGGTGCGGCGCGCCGGTGCAGGTTGAGCTCGCGCACCTCGCCGACCCTGCGGTCGGTGCCCGTCTGACCGGACGGGGTTATCGGCTCGTATCGTTTGAGAACGTGCTGGGCCTGGCCCTCAGCGGCGAGCACGAGCGGGTCACGCCACCCGGGATCGAGGTCCGGCCCAGCGGTGAGGACGAGTTCGAGTCCTGGGTCGGCGTGCAGGCCGAGGGCGTTGCCCACCCCGACACCCAGGGAGTGCCCGGGCACGAAGAGTTCCCGCGCGAGGTCATCGAGCGGGCCGAGCGGGATATCGCGGCGGCCGGCGTCATGCGCTACGCTGCGCTGCGCGACGGGGTCATGGCCGGCGGCGCCAGCTTCCGCATGGCGGACGGTGTCGCACAGCTCACCGGCGCAGCGACCGCACCTGCCCACCGCCGCCGGGGCATCCAGACCGCGCTGCTCTCGGCCCGGCTCGCCGATGCCGCGGCCGCGGGCTGCGACATTGCCGTCGTCACCACGCAGCCAGGATCCAAGTCCCAGCAGAATGTGCAGCGCCAGGGCTTCGATCTGCTCTATACCCGTGCCGTTCTGGTGAAGCAGCCCTGAGCCCGCGGGCTCTTGCTGACGGCGCCCCGGCTGGGGGCTCGGTTTCAGCAAGGATGGAGCCATGAAACCGGTTCCAGCTAGTCATCTGCGTATTGCCCGGCCGAGTCACGACCTGCGGGCATCGGAGCGGTTCTGGGTCGAGGGACTCGGCCTGGAGGTGATGTTCCAGGCTGATGATTCAGCAGAAGGTGGCCATGCGCTGCTGATGGCCGGCTGGCCCGGTGCCGCCTGGCATCTGGAACTCGTCGGCGACCCGGACGACGAGACACCAGCCGCACCCACTGAGGAGGACCTGCTGGTCCTTTACGCCGGCGGCGAGATCGATGAGAACATGGTCCGCCGCCTGGTCGATGCGGGCGGCACCCGGGTCGCCGCCCGCAATCCGTACTGGGACCGGTGGGGTGTCACCATCGCAGATCCGGATGGGTACCGGCTCGTCCTGTCCAATCTCTCCTGGCCCTGAAAGGGCGCGCAGACCTGCCCGCTCCGCCTGGACCGCGGGCCGCTGCCTGACCGGTGAGAGCACCGCTGCGGGCGTCGCAGGATGAAGCGCAGCATGTCGAGCGGTTGGCGGCCTACTGGGGCGAGACTCTGGGTGGCCCGGGCGGCTACACCGCCCGGGATGGTGATCACAGCCACATGCTGCGGTCGCACGCCGGCAGCGGCGAACATGCCGAGATTGGTGATGTCAACCTTCAGTGGCGCCGGTGCACGGTTATTCGGCTCTAGCTTCCTGTGGCCCCAGAGGTGGTTGAGGGTCCGGCTCCGGGCGTAGGCGTCGCCGGGCCGTGAAGCGCGGAGATGTCGAGATGAGTGCGGTGCCATGGCCGGCAAACTGTCTCTATGGCCGCTGGTGCGGGCCCGCTTGACACGGGCGAGCGCAGGGTCCTCGATCTGCTGCTTGTCGAGGACTTCGACGGCGCTCCCGCGCTTCGCGGGCAGGCGAGGAGCGCCTCCGTTGTGGGCCATTGCGACTGCGGATGCCCGTCCGTGTACCTGGCCCCCGAAC
>JAOPYP010000526.1 GCA_025964635.1 Actinomycetes bacterium
AGGGGGCGGCGGCGAACGCGCAGCGCGTGGCGAACACGCAGGCGTCCGGGCCGCCGAGGCCGGCCAGCAGGGCCTCCGGCAGCGCGCCCGCCTCGGCGACGGTGCGGGTGAGCTGCTGCGGGGAGAGTTCCCGGTCGTGCCGGACGCTGGGCGCCGAGGCCATCAGCAGCGCCGTGTAGGGGTGCTCGGGGGCGGCGAACACCCGGTCCACCGGGCCGTCCTCGACGATCCGGCCCCGGTAGAGCACCACGACCCGGTCGGCGATGCCCGCCAGTGAGCTGAGGTCGTGGGAGATGATCACAATGGACAGCCCGAGGGAGGCCCGGAGCTGGTCGAGCAGGCGCAGGATGTAGTTGCGGTTGCTGGCGTCCAGGGCGCTCACCGGCTCGTCGCAGATGAGCAGCCGGGGCTCGGTGGCCAGGGCCCGGGCGATCGACACCCGCTGGCGCTGGCCGCCGGAGATCTGCCCCGGGGTGCGCGACAGCACGGAGTCGTCCAGGCCGACCTGGCCCAGGGCCGCGACGACCCGGCGGCGGATCTCGTCCCGGCCGGTCTCGCCCTGCAGCCGGACCCCCTCGGCGACGATGTCGGCCACGGTCATGTCCGGGTCGAGCGAACGGAGCGGGTCCTGGAAGACCAGCTGCAGGTGCCCGCGGCGCCGCTCGGCGCGCCGGGCGGCGCGGCGCAGGGCCGAGGTCGTGGTGCCCTCGAACACCACACGGCCCCCCGCCGGGCTGACCAGGCCGGCCACGGTCCGGGCCAGGGTCGTCTTGCCCGAGCCCGTCTCCCCGACCAGGCCGACGATCTCCCCCGGCTCGATGGCCAGGTCGACCCCGCTGAGGACCTGGTTGGCCCGCCAGCCGCGGCCGAGGACCACGTCCAGCGACTCGACCGCCAGCAGCGGCGCGGCCTGGGCGGTGCCGGGGGCCGGAGCGGGCGCGGTCACCGGGCCGCCAGTTCGCCCGCGGTCCAGGCCTCCTGGGCCCGCACGCAGCGCACCTCGTGCTGGTCGTCCACCGTGACCGGCGCGATAGGGCCGCTGCGGCAGACGGCGGCCGCGGCCGGGCAGCGCCCGGCGAACCGGCAGCCGGTGATGTGCTCGCCCACCTGCGGCGGCTGGCCCCCGATGACCTGCAGCTCGCGGCGCCGGAAGTCACCGACCGAGGCCACCCGGAGCAGGGCCTGGGTGTAGGGATGCCGCGGGCGTTCGATGATCTCCCTGGCCGGGCCCGACTCGACCACCTCGCCGGCGTAGAACACCACGACCCGGTCGCACAGCTCGGCCACCACGGCCAGGTCGTGCGACACGAACAGGACGGCCAGGCCGCGCTCGGCCCGGAGCCGCCGCAGCAGCTCGATGACCTCGGCCTGGATGGTGACGTCCAGCGCCGTGGTCGCCTCGTCCGCCACCAGCAGCTGCGGGTCGCAGGAGATCGCGATGGCGATCATCACCCGCTGCAGCATGCCGCCGGACAGCTCGGCCGGGATCTGGTGGAAGACGTGCTCCGGGTGGTTAAGCCCGACCGAGGTGAACAGCTCGATGGACCGCTGCCGCGCGGCCCGGCGGGACAGGCCCAGCTTGACCCGCAGCACCTCGGCCAGCTGGTGGCCCACGGTGATCGACGGGTTCAGGTAGGAGGCCGGGTCCTGGAACACGGCACCCATGAGGCGGCCGTGCACGCCCTCCCAGCCGCGCCGGGACAAGGTGGTCAGGTCGTGCCCGGCGAACGACAGTGAGCCCTGATCGATGGTGCAGCCGTCGGGCAGCACGCCGAGCGCCGCGCGGCAGGTCAGCGTCTTGCCGCTGCCCGACTCCCCCACCAGCCCGACGATCTCGCCGGGCTGGACGGTGAGCGAGATGCCGCGGATCGCCGTGGCCGCCCCGTGGTGCACGCTGATGTGCAGGTCGTCCAGGCGGAGCAGGTCGCTTCCGGCCGTAACGGCCGGTGCGGCCGCGGTGGCGGGGCGGGCGGCGAGGTCAGGCGACCTGAGATTGTCGATCGTCATCGGCAGGCTCCAGAGTCGAGTGGGTTCGGATGATCGGATCCGGCTGGGCGGCCAGGGTCCCCGCGCCGCGGCGGTCACGGAAGGCATCGGCCAGGGCGTTCAGCGCGCCGACGGTAACGGCGATGAGCGCCCCGGGGATGAATGGTGCCCACGGCGCCTGGGCCAGGTAGGCGAGGTCGGAGGACAGCACGCCGCCCCAGGTGGGCGCGGGCGGCTGCACGCCGATGCCGAGGAAGGTCAGGAACGACACCGCGAGCAGGGCGGCCGCCGCCATCGACGCCGTGGTCACCGCGATCGTGGGCAGCACCTTGCGCAGCACGTGGACCCGGACCACGTGCAGCTTCGAGGCGCCCATCAGCTCCGCGGCCTCGACGTACTGAGCGCGGGCGTGCTCCAGGGTGGCGGCCCGGGTGACCCGGAAGAAGAACGGGGCGAGCAGGATGCCGACCGGGACCATGGCCTGGACCAGGCCGTTGCCCAGCGCGGCGGTGACCGCGACCGCGAAGAAGACGTACGGCAGGGTCATCAGCGCGTCGGTGACCCGGTTCGCGGCGAAGTCGAACCACCGGCCCAGGAACACGGTTGCGATGCCCGGGCCGGTGCCGAGCACCAGCCCGATCCCGACCGCCTCCAGCGCGGTGAGCACCGACAGCCGGGTGCCGGCCATCAGCCGGCTCAGCACGTCCCGGCCCAGGTAGTCGGTGCCGAGCAGGTGGTGCGCACCCGGCCCCTGGAACAGCGCGTTGGCGTTGATCGTCAGCGGGTTCTGCGGCGCCAGCGTGGACCCGAACGCGGTCAGCACGGCGATGCCGAGCAGCACGACGATCGCGATCCGCGCGGACGGCAGCCGGAGCGCCGACTGCGGCCCGATCAGCCGTTTCATGTGCCGATCCCGTCGTTCGCCCGGTACAGCCAGTTGAGCGTGGTGTTCACGATCAGGTTGACCACGATCACGAAGCAGCTGATCACCAGCAGCAGGCCCTGGACCACCGGGATGTCCCGGGTCTGCGCGCTCTGCAGCAGCAGCTGGCCCAGCCCGGGCAAGGAGAACACCGCCTCGGCGGCCACCGCCCCGGCGAGCATGAGCGGGAAGTCATTGCCCAGGATGGTGAGGGCCGGGCCCGCCGCGTTGCGCAGCGCGTGCCGGACCAGGATGCGGCGGTAGGGCAGGCCGCGCACCCGGGCCCCGACGATGTAGTTCTGCTCGAGCACCTCGACCAGGGAAGTGCGCAGCTGCCGGGCGATGTCCGCGGATACCGCCAGGCTGAGCGCCAGGCTGGGCAGGATGATGTGCGCCAGCCACTGCGCGATGCTGGTGCTCGGCCCGACATAGCCGTTGGCGGGCAGCAGGTGCGCGGTGACCGCGAACAGCACCACGAGGATGATGCCGACCACGAACGCCGGCAGGGTCGACGCTGCCGAGCACGCCACGGTCACCCCGCGGTCGAACCAGCCGCCACGGCGGATGGCCGCGATCATCCCGGCGCCGCCGCCGATGACGGCGGCCAGGATCACGGCCAGCACCGCGATCGACAAGTCGACCGGCAGCCGCTGGGCGATGCTCTGGGCCACCGGGATCTGGGTGAAGTAGGACCGGCCGAGGTTGCCGTGAGCGGCCTGGGTGAGCCAGTTCCAGTACTGCACGATCAGCGGGTGGTCCAGGCCGAGGGCGTGGTTCAGCCGGGCGACCGCGGCCGGGGTGGCCGCGTCCTGGCCCAGGATGGTGGCCGCCGGGTTGCTGTTGGACAGGGCTCCCAGGCTGTAGGTGATGAACGTGCTGATGAGCACGATCGGCACCAGGACGGCCAGGCCCCCGCCGAGGCGGGACACAATGATCCGGCTCCGGCGGCGCCGCGGGGCGGCTCCCCGGGCCGGCGCCCGCCGGGGCTGGTCAGCCCCGGCGGCGCGCGGCATGCTCGTGACGGTCATCGGCTCATCCCGCCGCCCTGACGCCTTCCCAGCGCTGCTGGACCAGGTCATGCGGGATGCCGGTGACCTTGGGGCTGTAGGCGAAGATGCGCGGGTTGGTGTAGAGCCAGATGTGGATGGGGTCGGTCGTCACCGCGGTGCTGACCGCGTTCTGCAGCGTGCTCGCGTACTTGGCCGAGCCGAGCGGCACGGTGAGGGCCTGGTTGAGCGCCTGGGTCACGGTCGGTGAGGTGGTCGACTTCTTGCCATTGACGTTCATCAGGCCCTGCTGGCTGTACAGCACGTCCAGCATCTCCACCGGGGAGTTGCGTCCCGCGGTGCCGTCGATGGCCAGCGGGATGGTCTTGTCCAGGTAGAGGAACTGGGTCTCGGTGGCCGCCGGGATGTCCTTGATCGTGACCGAGATGCCGACCTGCTTGAGCTGGCTCTGCAGCTGCTCGGCCAGCGGGTCACTGGTACTGACCGTGCTCAGCGTGATCTTCAGGCCGTGCGGATACCCGGCCTGGGCCAGCAGTTGCTTCGCTTTGGCCGGGTTGTAGGGGTACAGGTTGGCCAGCGACGGGTTGTAGCCGACGAAGCCCTTGGGGAATGGCTGGTAGGAGGCGGCGCCGTAACCCGAGGCCTGGACCTTGAGGATGGCCTGGCGGTCGATCGCGTAGTTGATGGCCTTGACCACGTCCGGCTTGTTGAACGGCGCCGTCGTGGTCTGGATGTCGAGCTCGTTGACCACCTCGGACGGGATCACGGCGACCTTGAACCCGGCGGCCTTGGCCGACGCCACCTGATTACCGGCGATGTAAGCCACGTTGACCTGGCCGGACTGCAGCGCGGCCAGGATCTGCTCCGGCTGGGAGATGGCCTGCACGGTGAAGTTGGCCAGGTGGATCTGGCTCGCGTCCCAGTAGCCGGGGTTGCGGACCAGGTCCGCGTGGGAGTCCGGGACGTAGCTGGTCAGCTTGAACGGCCCGGCGCCGACCGGGTGAGTGGGCAGGCCGCTCAGGTTCTTGGTGAACGCGGCCGGGCTGACCATCATCCCGTCCTTACCCGCCAGCAGGTCAGGCAGCTGGTAATCCACCTGGGCCAGGTCGAGCGTGAAGCTCGTGGGGCTGTTCACCACGACCTTGGAGATGACCGCGAGCTCCGAGGCGATGTTCGACGTCGGCTGCTTCTGGGCGCGCACGATGTTCTTCTTGACCGCCGCCGCGTCGAGCACCGTGCCGTCGCTGAACTTGAGGCCCGGCCGCAGCGTGAACGTCACGCTCTTGCCATTGGCCGCGTACTTCCAGGATGTCGCCAGGCCGGGCCCGACGGTGCCCGCCGGATCGAGGGTGGTGATGGAGGCGTAGACGAGGCCGAGCGCGTGCACGTCCCACCCGGCGCTCGAGGTCACCGGGTCCCAGGAGGTGGGGAGCGTCCACTCCCAGTTCACGGTGCCCGTCGCCCCGGCGGTAGCGGAGGACGCCGAGCCTGCCGGCGAGCCGGCACTGCTGCCGCAGGCCGCTGCGAGCACCGTGAGGGCAAGGACGGCGGCACCAGCGAGGGCACCGCGGCGAACCGTAGCGTCGTTCCTGGGCGCAGCGCGGCGGGCCGCAGCGGCGTCTCCGGGGGCAGCACGGGGGACCGCGCGCCGGGGGAATGGCATCGAGTACTCCTGTCGGGGTGACGGGCCCAGCCACGCCCTCGTGGCCCGGTGCAATCCAGCGGCGTAACTGTAAATCAGATAAAATCGATTGGTCAAGTAGGATATTCGCCGGAACGCCTATGAGGGAGGGGTATCTCGCGTGGTCAGACCCCCTGCGGAGCGGCCGGGCCGCGACGTGAATCCACCGCCGGCGCAGGCCCTGATGACGTCGTGCGTCCTCGCGGCGCTGCGGTGCCGGAGGGCGCTGACGCGGCGCCAGGCGGCGTGAGCGTGACGCCGGGCAGTGCGGTGCGCCGCGCGCTGCGCGAGCGGACCGAGATCGGGCTGCTCGACGTGCGCCCGGAGGGGCTCTTCGCGGAGGGGCACCCCCTGTTCGCGGCGTCGTTCCCGCTCGGCCGCCTGGAAGCCGAGGTGCTCGACCGCCTGCCCCGGCGCTCGGTGCCCCTGATCGTCTACGGGGCCGGCGAGCCGGACGCCGCGGCCGCCGTGCGCCGGCTCCAGGGCCTGGGCTACCAGGACGTGTCGGTCCTGGACGGCGGACTTGACGGATGGGTGACCGGGGGCGGGGAACTCTTCCGGGACGTCAACGCGCCCAGCAAGGCGTTCGGGGAACTGGTCGAGGCCACCGCGGGCACCCCGGCCATCGCCGCCGCGGAACTGGGCGCCCTGCTCAGCGGCGGCGCTGACGTGGTGGTCGTGGACGCCCGGCGGTTCGAGGAGTACCGCACCATGAGCATCCCGACCGCGACCAGCGTGCCCGGTGCCGAGTTGGTCATGCGGGCCGGCGCGCTCGCCCCCGACCCGGCCACCGTGGTCGTGGTGAACTGCGCGGGCCGCACCCGCAGCATCATCGGGACCCAGTCACTGATCAACGCCGGGCTGCCGAACCGGGTGATGGCGCTCCGCAACGGGACGATCGGCTGGAGCCTGGCCGGGCTGGACCTGGACCATGGCCAGGAGCGCCAGGCCCCGGACGTGCCGCGAGCGGCCGCCCAGCGGGCTGACGCGGCGGCCTGGGCGGTGGCCAGGAAGACCGGGGCGGCCCGGATCAGCGCCACCGGGCTCCGGTCGGCGCTGCAGCGCGGGGACCGGACCGTCTACCGGTTCGACGTCCGCACTCCCGCGGAGTACGCCCGGGGTCACCTGGCCCGATTCCGGTCCGCGCCCGGCGGGCAGCTGGTGCAGGAGACCGACTGGTTCGCGCCGGTCCGGGGGGCGCTGGTGGTGCTGGCCGGCGATGGGGGCGGCCGGGCCGCCATGACCGCGTCGTGGCTGGCCCAGATGGGCTGGGAGGTCGCCGTCCTGGAGGCGGGCCGGGACGCGGGGCCGGCCGCAACCGGGCCGTGGGCGCCAGCCTGGCCGGCCGCGCCGGAGGTGCCGCTCGCCGGTCCGGACCAGGTTGAGAGGTGGCTGCGGGACGGCTCGGCGGCGGTCGTGGATGTCGACTCCAGTGGCCGGTTCCTGGCCGGCCACGTGCCCGGCGCGGCCTGGGCGCTGCGGGGCGACCTGTCCCGCCCCGG
>JAOPYP010000546.1 GCA_025964635.1 Actinomycetes bacterium
ATCAGCGTGGGGGCCGGTCCGCGTGCGCAGCATCGGGGTGGCCGGCCTGGCCGAGAGCGGTGCGCTGCTCGACGCCGCCGGGCGGCCTACCGCACCGGTGATCGCCTGGTTCGATCACCGCGGCGGAGATGAGATCGAGCAGACCGGCCGGGAATCCCCCGGATTTGCCGCCACGTTCGAGCGGACGACCGGTCTTCCGTGGTCGAGCCAGGCCAGCATCGCCAAGCTGATGTGGCTACGGGCCAGCGGTGGCCTGGCCGGCCCGGCATCAACCTGGCTGAGCGTGCCCGAATGGATCGTCTTCGCCCTGGGCGGCGATCCGGTTCGCGAGCCATCGCTCGCTTCCCGGACCGGTCTCATCGATCAGGGCACGGGCGACGTGTGGCCCGACGCGCTGGCGGCGGCCGGGCTGCCCAGCCGGATTCTTCCCGGCGAACGGCCGGCCGGCTTTCCCGCCGGGTCCCTGCGACACGAGGGCGTCGCCGCCTGTGCCGCAGGCGCCGTGCTGACGGTGGCCGGGCACGATCATCCGGTGGCGGCCATTGGCGCCGGCGCAGCCGGCCCGGACGAGCTGTTCAACTCGAGCGGCACCGCGGACGTCCTGGCCCGCTGCATCACGGGGACGCTCGACGAGACCCAGCGCCAGCGAGTCGTCAACGCCGGCTGGTCGATCGGGCGGCACGTGCTGCCGGACACCAGCCTGCTCCTGGCCGGGGCCAGCGGCGGACTGCTGCTGCGGCGCGTTCTGGCGGCCCTGGGAGCCGAGTCCGGGCCGGCTCGGGCGGCGCTGGATCACGCCAGCCTCAGCGTCGGTGAGCTCCCCGCCGGCCTGTCGGTCACCGGCGATGGCCGGACCCAGGACGACGTCGTCATACGCATCCAGGACGGCGCCTCTCCCGCCTCGGTCTGGACGGCCGCCGTGCGCTACACGGCGGCCCAGACCCGGCTCCTGCTCGCTGATATCGAGAAGGTCGTCGGCCCGCACCGGCGGGCCGTGGCCGCCGGCGGGTGGACGCAGATGGCGAGCGTGCGCGCCGCCAAGTCGGCCGCCATCGACGCGATGAGCTTCTCACCGGTGGTCCAGCCCGGCGTCACCGGGGCCGCCCTGCTGGCCGCGTTCGCCCTCGCCGGCGAGGGCCTGCCGCTCGCCGACTTCATCCGGCAGTCGACCGCCGATCCGGTCCACTGCGAAACCCCCTCCTGAAGGAATGACATGACCCACGCCACGAAAGCCCGGACGGGAACGCTGGACGACATCGCCACCGGCAGTCATGTGTTCTCCATCATCGCCATGGATCAGCGCAACACCCTGCGCCGCATGTTCACGGCCGTGGGCCTTGACGCGAGCGACGACGACCTGCGCACCGCCAAAGCCGACGTCGCACGCGTCCTCACCCCAGCCGCCACGGGCCTGCTGTCCGATCCGACCTATGGCGTCCCGGCCATCACGGAAGCGAAGGCGCTCGCCCCCACCTGCGGGCTGCTCGTCGCCGCCGAACCGTCCGAGCGGCGCACGTACCACGGCGAGCCTCGCACCCACCGCGACCCTGACCTGGACGCTCAATGGGTCCTTGACCAGGGCGGCGACGTGCTCAAGTTCTTCGTCCAGCTGCGCGCCGACCGCCCGGCCCCCGGCCCCGGCGAGCCGGACCTGGTCGCCGAGACGCTGGCCGTCTGTGCCGAAATCATCCGCGATTGCCGTGACACCGGTGTCCCCGTGGTCATCGAGAACCTCGTGTACGCGCGGCCGGGGGAAGATCTTCGCGGCCAGGCGCGCGAAAATTCGATCATCGAGGCGGCCCGGGCTCTCAACGACCTCGACATCGACCTGCTCAAGCTCGAATATCCCGGTTCGCCGGAAGGCTGCCGGCGGCTCGCGGACATCCTCGACCGGCCCTGGGCGGTCCTGTCCGCGGGCGTGCCTTTCGAGCAATTCACCGACATCATCCGGATCGCAGCCGACGAGGGCGGAGCCTCAGGCTTCATTGCCGGTCGCTCAGTATGGCGCGAAGTGGTCAGCCTCACTGGTCAGCAGCGCCACGAGTTCCTCACCTCGGTAGCGCTGCCGCGACTCGAACGGCTCATCGATGTCGCCGCGCACTCGGCGCGCCCGTGGACTGAGATAAGCCGGCCCGCCCGGGCCACCTCGACGGCGGCGAACTGAACTCCGCGGCACCTGGTGGCGGGCGGGGGTCCGATCACATCACGCGTATGCCCAGGTCATGGCAGGATCACCTGGCAGGGGAGCCCGCGGCGGGAATGCATCACCCGGCCCGGGCGGTGAGGGGTGCCGGCCGCAGTGGGGTGGTTCGCCGCGGGTGCCGACGCTGACGGGTAGCGGTTTCCGGGGGAGTTCATGGGGCGATGGGCCGGAAGTTTTCCAGGGCGAGGTCTGGCGGCAGTATCGGTGCTGGCCGCGTTGACGGCGGTGATGGGCCCAGCGGGGGTGGGCCCAGCGGGGGTGGCGCGGGCCAGCGCGGGCCGCGTCACGCGTCCGGCCGCGGGTCAGGCCGGGTCATCGGATGCCGCTGCCCGCACCCCGTATGCGCAGCTGGCCAGCGTGTCCTGCCCGGGCGCCCGCCGGTGCGTCGCGGTCGGCTTCCATACCGCCGGCGCCGGTGCGGGGGTGTATCCGCTGGCGGAAGCCTGGAACGGGCGTTCCTGGCGGCGGCTGAAGACTCCTGCCATCCACGGCAG
>JAOPYP010000577.1 GCA_025964635.1 Actinomycetes bacterium
TTCGGTGTGGGAGATGAGCGCGCGGCCCACCAGATCGACGAGTACGTGACGCTCGACTCGCTGCGCCGCGGCGCACGCGGCTTCGCGGCGCTGGCCGCGCAACTGGCCGGAGGCGGCTGAGCCTGCCAGCCGCGGTACCGCCTGGCGTCCCGATGCTATGATTCGATAGTTCTATTATTTTCGAACAAATTGACTCAGCGGGCGCGCTCAGACGGAAGTCACGCCAGGCCGGCCCGCTAGCGGCGCCCGGGCGCGCAGCAGACGGTGAGGTGGCCCGGTGACGGAGGTCTTTCCCGTTCTGCGGCCGCTGCGCCTCGACCAGGCCGCCGAGCCGCTACGTCGGCCAGAGTATGCCGTCGGACACCCGGCCCGTCGTGTCCGGCGGCCAGCTGCTCGGCCAGATGATCATGGCGGCCGCAGCCGGGCAGCATCTTCACCGAGGACGGCCAGGCTGGTCGCCTCCTTCGCCCAGGACAGTCTCGTGCGGTCCTTCCGCCAGAAACCAGGAGCGCGCGGGGTGACCAGCATGGCGATGTAACGACGCGTCCTGGCACCCCGGTGGGCCAGGGCGGATCGGCCGGCCTGGACGACGATGACGAGCACCTCGGCGACACCGAAGGAGAGACTGATGGGCGGCTACCGCTATCTGGACTACGAACTGCTCGACGACGGGCTCATCGCACGGATCACGCTCAACCGCCCCCGGACCCGCAACGCCCAGAACCGTGGCCTGCTAGTGGAACTCGATGACGCCTTCTTGAGGGCGGAAGCCGACGACCAGGTCCGGGTGGTGATACTCGCCGGCGCCGGGCCGCTGTTCTCCTCCGGCCACGACATGGGCTCATCCGAGTCGGGTGAAGAGCGCCAGCCGGGGCCGGGCCAGCACCCCTCGTTCACGGTGAACGGAGGCACCCGGCTGGGTACCGAGAACCGGATGCTGCAGGAGTGGCATTACTTCTTCGCCAACACCCGGCGCTGGCGTGATCTGCGGAAGATCACTATCGCCCAGGTACAGGGCACGGTCTTCGCGGCCGGCCTGATGCTGATGTGGGCCTGCGACCTGATCGTCGCCGCTGACAACGCCAGCTTCGCCGACGTGGTCGGGACCCGGCTGGGCATGTGCGGTGTCGAGTACTTCGCCCATCCCTGGGAGTTCGGGCCGCGCAAGGCCAAGGAACTGCTGCTCACGGGCGATTCCCTCGATGTCCACGAGGCCCATCAGCTGGGCATGGTGAGCAAGGTCTTCCCGGTCGCAGACCTGGAAGCCCAGACGCTGGCGTTTGCGCGCAGGATCGCCAGGACGACGACGGTAGCGGCGCTGCTGATCAAGGAGTCGGTCAACCAGACCGTCGACACCATGGGCTTCTATAACGCCCTGAACGCCTGCTTCAGCCTGCACCAGATCAATCACGCGCACTGGGCCGAGGTCAATCCCGACCACTATCCCGTGGGCACGCCCGAGTTCGGAGTGGTCCCGTGGAACGAGGCGCCACCAGTCATGCCCGCTCTGAAGGCGTCGGCCGCGGCTGACGGCGGAGCCAGCCGCGACGGCTGACTGCCCCCGGCAGCCGTCGCCGTGCACATTCTGGCGAGGACCGGGGCGGGCGCGCGGGTACCTACGGGGCGGTGCCGCGGGCCGGGTCGAACTCCAGCACCTGGGTCAGGCGGATGTTGTTGCCCGACGGGTCGCGGAACGAGGTGTCGATGCCGTACGGCTGCACGGTCGGCGGGTCGTTGAAGACGACGCCCCGGCCGGACAGTTCGTCGTAACTCGCCTGGCAGTCGTCGGTCTCGAGGAACAGTGTCCCGCCGGCGCCCTTGGCCACCAGGTCGGCGAGTGCCGCGCTGCTGCCGGGGTCGAGCATGGGAGGGCCCGGAACCGGCATGAGCACGAGCCCCACGTTGTCCTGCCCGCCCGGCCCCACCGCCAGCCAGCGGAAGTTCCACGCCTCCATGGTCACGTCGGCCCGCACTTCCCAGCCGAGCGTCTTGGTGTAGAAGCGAAGTGCCTCGTCCTGATCGTGGACCCAGAACTGGACATTGGCGATCTTCATCATGGAGTCCTC
Source organism: Actinomycetes bacterium (assembly GCA_025964635.1). GTDB lineage: Bacteria > Actinomycetota > Actinomycetes > Streptosporangiales > Streptosporangiaceae > RYN-230. The sequence continues at coordinate 2,067 of JAOPYP010000577.1, forward strand.
CTCGGATACGAAAGCGTCATCGGAAGAACCCTACGAACTGGCTGTCTCCGCGTCTTCTCGAAACGTGCGGTTCTGCGGGCGGGCGTAAGCCATGGTCACGCAGCGGGGAATCCGGACGAAACGCTCCGCCGGCGGCCACGAGCATCGGTAGGCCATGGGCGAGCGGCCGAAGATCCGGCCGAAGCTGGCCGTGAAGGACCCGACGCTGCCCGCGCCACGGCGAAGCACACCTCGGCCACTGACCAGTCGGTCACCCGGAGCAGGGTGGCCGCACGCTCGAGCCGCCGGGTCAGCAGGTACTGGTGCGGCGACTCGCCGAAGGCCCGCTTGAACTCCCGGCTGAAGTAGGCCTGCGACAACCCGGCGGCCCGGGCCATGTCGGCGACGGTCAGCGGCCCGGCGTAGCGGGCGTCGGCGAGGTCTCGGGCCCGCAGCAGGTGGCGCGCCAGCGGCTGCGGGGTCATGGGCCACAGGGTACGGGGCGGCTGGTTATCGGGCCACCTTGCTCAGCTCCAGGTATGTCTCCACCGATGGGGCGGACCCCGTGTCAGGGCGATCAGGTCAAGGCTGCAGGGGCGATGGGTGCCGGGGCTCATAGATGGGGAACTCTGAGCCATCCGGCAAGCGGATCGCGGCTACCAGACCCCACCCCTGATCGGCGACATCCCGGGCTACCTCGACTCCTTTGCCCCGCAACTCGGCGAGCGTGGCGTGAATGTCGTCGCACATCAGGTACAGCTCATGGTGGCCATCACCCTCAGCGGGATGCACGGCCAGCTCGGCCGGGGGCAGAGCGAAGATCAGCCAGCCGCCGCCCGCGTCAACGGACGGCAGGCGGAGCACATCCTTGAAGAAGTCACGTACCTTCGCGGCGTCGGGTGAGAAGACGATCGCATGCACGCCGTTTATCACGTCGCGATCTTAACCGCTGCCCCAGGTCCCGCGCCGCCGCGGACGTCGCGCCGCGCTGGTAACACGGCAACGTCCTGCCGCTCAGAGTGTGAGATGCATCCGGGGTGCCGGGCCGAACATGGTCTCCACGTTGTAGCCAACGGCGAAGCCGGCCTTGGCATAGAAGCCAAGCGCGTGCTGGTTCGCGGTCACCTCAACCCGGCGGACTCCACCACCGCGCGCAATCGCGAACAGGTCCAGCACCAGCGACCGCCCGACCCCC
>JAOPYP010000592.1 GCA_025964635.1 Actinomycetes bacterium
CGGGGCGGGCTCCGGCAGAGCCTGCGGGTGCGTCGTCGAAGGTCATCGCGGCCACCCGGCGGTGCAGCCGGTGCGCCTCGACCAGGAACCAGCCGCCGAGCGCCAGCGCCGCGGCCGTGTACAGCCAGCCGGCGTAGGGCGCGAGCGCGAGGGTGGCCGCCACCATCACGTACGAGTAGAAGAGGATCTTGCGGGCGACCACGGCGGGTGAGGCGACCACCGGCAGCATGGGCACCTTGGCCGCGGCGTAGTCGTCACGGAACTTCATGGCCAGCGCCCAGAAGTGCGGCGGCGTCCAGAAGAAGATCACGGCGAACAGGACGACGGCGGGCAGGCTGACCCGCCCGGTCACGGCGGACCAGCCGATCAGCACCGGGAAGCAGCCGGCCGCGCCGCCGATGACGATGTTGGACGGGGTACGGCGCTTCAGGCCCAGCGTGTAGACGAACACGTAGAACAAGATCGCGGTGTCGGCCAGCACCGCGGACAGCCAGTTGACCAGCGTGCCGAGGAGGACCGTGGACACGATCCCGAGCACGATGCCGAACACCAGCGCCTCGGCCGGCCTGATCACCGCAGGCTCACGGCCCTTGCCGTTCAGCGGCCGCCGGGCGGTGCGCCGCATGATCGCGTCGATGTCACGGTCGATATAGCAGTTGATCGTGTTCGCGCTGCCCGCCGCGCAGGCCCCGGCGACCAGCGTGACCAGGAGCACCCGGATCGAGGGCAGGCCGCGCTGCGCGAGGAGCATGGTCGGGACCGTGGTGACCAGCAGCAGCTCGATGATCCGGGGCTTGGTCAGGGCGAAGAGCGACCGGGCGACCACCCGGGCGGAGCGGCGCCCCGTGATGGCGGGTAGCGCGTCGGTCGCTGGGGTCACTCCTGGTCCTCCGAGCCTTCGGGTGCAGCGGGCTGGTCCTGGCCGGACTCGCCGGTAACTTTATCCTTCGCCGCCTTGGCCTCGTCGGCCGCCTCCTGCGCGGCGGCCTGGAGCGCCTCCTCGGTCCGCACGCCGACCGCGGGCGGCGTGCCCCGGTCGGCCAGCGGCGCCTTCCCGCCACCCGAGGGTGCGGTCCCGAAGCCGACGGCAGCGGTCATGTCCCGTGCGGTCTGGGGATCGGGGGCCACCGGCCGGGCCCCGGCGATGGGCCGGCGGCCGGGAACCGTGTGCGGCCTGGTGAAGACGAAGTACAAGGCGGTCATCACGACGATGAAGAAGCCCAGCGGCAGGACGAGCGTCATGATGGCCCCGCCGTTGTTCCAGTTGTACGACGCTGCCAGGGGAATCACTTCGTGCACTCTATCCTCCAGCTGGAGTCAAGGACTGATTCATCGCTGCCCGGTCCGGGTGGGCCAGGCGTGTTTCGGTGGCCGGAGCATCCGGTCCAGGCCCAGGGAGAGGGCTTGCGATTCCTCCTCGTTCAGCCACCTGACGAGGAGGGCGACTCCCGCGATCACGTACGGCTCGAGCACCAGGACCCACAGCTCGGCCCCGCCGCCCTGCTGGTCGCTGACCACGGTGAGCACATGGTGGCTCCCTACCCCCAGGTAAGCGGGATAAAGGACCCTGGCGTCGAAGCCGAGCACCATGCCCAGGATGGTGCTGAACAGCACGATAGCGGCGAGCAGCATGACCCGGTACAGCGGCCCGAACCGGGGGCTGAACGGCCGCGAGCCGATGATCTGCAGCCAGAGCAGGACTCCCGCGGCCATGGTGGTGACCGCCTGCGCCGCGAGCACCACCGGGTGGTGCACCCCCGCGTCGTAGAGCACCGGCAGGTACCAGCCGCACCAGACCACGACGAACAGGGCGGTCACCGCGACCGGCCAGCTGCGCAGGCGGGGTGGCACCGGCGCGGTGGCGCCCGTGCTGGCCCCCGTGCTGGCCTCTGTGCTGGCCGCCGTGGCCCGGGGCCGGGCGTCGCGGCCCAGGCCACGCCAGAGCACCAGCCAGGGTGCCCCGAGCACGATCAGCGGCGGCACGTACACGCCGAGCACGATGTCCTGCAGCACCCGGACCCAGATGAACGTCCCCGCCCAGTAACCGAGCGGCGAGACCAGGGCCAGGACCGCCAGGAGCAGCCCGGAGTAGAAGGCGATGGCCTCGCGGGCCAGACCGGCCGGGAGCGCGGCGCCGCCCCGCCGCGCGTCCGAGCGCAGGCCGAGCAGCCCGGCCAGGTGGGCGGCCGCGACGGCCAGGCCCACGGCGAGGACCGCCGCGTTGGCCGACCAGTGCGAGACAACCAGGTTCATGACGGTGGTGGTCCGCCGGCCGGCTGACGCGGGCGTGAGCCTGTCCGGACGGGCCGCTCCTTTCCGCTCAGAGCACGTAGAACAGCAGGAAGAAGAACAGCGTGACCACGGCCATGAAGTTCCACACCAGCGTGAACGCGCTCAGCGACGACTGGAACCGCTGCACCGCGAACGCCTCGGCGTAGGTGGGCGGCTGCTCGAGGAAGGAAATGGCCGTGAGCGGGCGGGCGCGCATCACCAGGATCTCCAGCCAGAGCATCGCCGCGAGCCAGCTGACCAGCAGGACCGGGTAGGTGTCGGTGAACACGCTGGAGAAACCGGAGCTGCCGGGCTGGAACGGCAGGCTCAGCAGCTGGAGAATCTGCACGACCACCGCGGCCGTCCCGAGCAGCAGCGCCACCAGGGCCGCGGCCTGCCACGCGCCCTTGGCCCCGGCCTTGATCCGCTGCAGCCCCGCGTACTGGACGACGGCGCTGACCAGGACCAGGACCAGGATCGTCACGCCGTAGCCCATCTGCGGGGCGTGGTAGCCCGAGCCCTTCCACCGCCCTTCGGAGTTGATCGAGCGCAGGTAGAAGTAGGCGAACGCGAACGCCCCGTACAGGAAGGCCAGCGCGCCGATCGCGAACCGGGAGCCGGTCCACGCCGCGTTGAGCGCTGCCTCGTGGTAGAAACCGGCTTCCTCGGCCGCCCGGTCCAGCTCGTTCGGGGGCTGGGTGGTCTGCTCGGCCATGGCTATGCCTCCACTCCGGTGCTGGCCGTCCCGGCACTCGCGTACGAGGCGCTGACCACACCCACCGGCGGGTGCAGGTCGGCGACCGCCGGGGCGTCCTTCACGCCGTAGTCATACGGGCCGGAGAGCACGACCGGGATGTGCTCGAAGTTGCCGGGTGGCGGGGGCGCGGCGACCTGCCATTCGAGGCCGCGCGAATTCCACGGGTTGGCCACCTCGCGCTCCCGGACGATCACCGTGGACCAGATGAAGTTGATCACGAAGATCAGGATCGAGGCGCCGAGCAGGAACGAGGAGATCGAGACCCAGTCGTTCAGTGGCGTGAGATTCGTCGCGTACTCGAAGACCCGCCGCGGCTGGCCCGCCATGCCCACCGCGAACAGCGGCAGGAAGGTCGAGTTGAAGAAGATGAACATCGTCCAGAAGTGGAGGTAGCCCAGCTTCTGGTTCAGCTTGATGCCCATCATCTTCGGCAGCCAGTAGTAGCAGGCGCCGAAGAACGCGAAGATGAGGCCGCCCATGATCGTGTAGTGGAAGTGCGCCATCACGAAGAAGCTGCCGTGCTCGGTGGTGTCCGCCGGGACGTCGGACAGGAACACCCCGGAGATGCCGCCGATCAGGAAGTTGAAGTACAGCGCCAGCGCGAACAGCATGGGCACGGTCAGCCGCAGCTTGGCCTTCCAGAACGTGCCCATCGCGACCAGGTAGATGAACCCGGTCGGGATCGAGATGAGCTCGGTGGTCAGCATGAACAGCGGCCGCATCTCCGGGTTGATGCCGCTCACGAACAGGTGGTGCTGCCAGACGAAGAAGCTGAGCAGGGCCACCCCGATCATGCCGGCCCCGGCGACCCGGTAGCCGAACAGCGGTTTGCGGCAGAACACCGGGATGATCTCGGACACGATGCCGAACCCGGGCAAGGCCAGGATGTAGACCTCCGGGTGCCCGAAGAACCAGAACAGGTTCTCGTACAGGTAGCTGCTCCCGCCGAGCGTGTTGACGAAGTTCGCGGTCTGCACGGTGCGGTCGAGGATCAGCAGGTACATGCCGCCGATCAGGACCGGGGTGGCCAGCACCATCAGGAACGAGACGGTGACCATGGACCAGACGAACATCGGCAGGCGGCTCCACCGCATGCCGGGTGCCCGGTAGTTGATCACGGTCACGATGATGTTGAACCCGGCCAGGCAGATCGAGATCCCCATCAGGCCGAAGGCCACCGCGTAGGCGTCCATGCCCTCCATGGCCTGCACGCTCAGCGGCGCGTAGCCGGTCCAGCCGGTGGGGAACCCGCCGATCAGGACGCTGGACAGCAGGATGATGAACGCCGCCGGGGTGAGCCAGAACGACAGCGCCTCCAGCCGGGGGAACGCCATCCGCTTCGACCCGATCATCAGCGGCATCAGGTAGTTGCCGAACGGGCCGAGCACGACCGACGACATCAGCATCATCATCATCGTGCCGTGCTCGCCGACCACCATCAGGTAGGCGCTGGAGCTCATGATGTGGTAGCTCGGCGAGAGCAGCTCGGTCCGGATCGCCATGGCGAACAGGCCCGCGGTGCAGAAGTAGATGATCATCCCGACCAGGTACTGGATGCCGACCACCTTGTGGTCCAGCGAGAACCGGAAGTACCGGGCCACCCCGCCGAAGGCTTCCTCTTCCTCCTCGGCCGCCGGGACCGGCTTGCCGAGGATCTGCCGGCCGAGGTCGTTGAACACGCCCAGCCCGGCCAGCCAGCCGACCACGGCGATGACGTAGCCGAGGACGAGCGGGAAGTCGTTCATGTCCGACAGCGCGTTCCGGGCGTATTCCCAGGACAGGAAGTTCCCCAGCCAGTGACCGATGAAGTAGCCGAGGATGGCGCCGATGATCCCGGTGTGCATGGCCGGGCGCATCCACCAGGGCCGGGCCAGGCGCGGGCCGATCGGTCCGGATCCCGCCGGCTCCTGCGCCTTCTCCGGCTCTATGTCGATGGACATCCGGTCACCTCTTCATCGCTGTGTCGGCCCGGGGGACCGCCCCCGGAACCCCCGGATAATTACGCGCCCTGAAGGCAGCCCGTCCGCGGGTCATGGCTGCTCCGGATCGGACGGCGGGTAGTAGTAGCCGTTGGCGCCGGTGATGCCGGCCACCTTGACCACTTCCTGGCCGAGCTGCGGGACCACGGTCGGGTCATAGGTCAGCGCGTAGGGCGGCAGCGCCGCGAGCACGCCTAGCTGGTGCTCCCTCAGCTCCGTGGCCCGGGCCCAGGCCTGGAAGGCGGTGGGGGTGGTCACCCGGCCGGAGTCGAACATGGCCCCGTGCCAGATCCCGCAGAGCTCGCTGCAGCGGACGGTGAACCCGCCGGTGTGCTTGGGGGTGGTGTAGGCCACGTTGTCCACGTTCGGGTTGGCGTCGGCCTTCACGGCGAGCAGGTAGGCCCAGAAGCTGTGGATCACGTCCAGCGAGGTCACATGGAACTCGACCGGCCGGTTATCGGGCAGCACCAGCGTGGTGGACTCCATGCCACCGAACTGCGGGTAGCGGTAGGTGAACTGCCACTGCTGGCCGATCACCTGGACCTGGAGGAGGTTGTGCCCGGAGGGCTTCCAGACCGGCAGCGGGCCCTCACCGGCGCCCGCGCCGGCCGGCACGATCAGCTCGACGGTGCCGAACACGAACGCGGCGAGCACGATGACCGCGGTGCCGCCGATCCAGGTGGCCTGCAGGCCGGTGTGCCCGAAGATCGGCGGCCCGTCGTCGTCGTCACCGTCGCGGTGACGCCAGTTGACCAGGGTGTAGCCGAAGTAGGTCCAGACGAAGAGCATCACCGGCGCGGCCGCGAGGGCCAGCACCGCGATGTCGAGCTGCTGATGCTCAGCAGACTCTGACATCCGGCCCGGGGGAAGGTGCGGGTACCAGACGAACCAGATGAGCAGGTCGGCGACGAGGGCCAGGACGATCCAGATCAGGAAGATCCGCAGACCGTGGTTCGGCTCTGCCCTGCCGTCCGACCCGGCGGGAGCCGCCGGGGCCTGGGACTCGGCCATCAGGCTGACACCTCCATGTTGCCCATCATGTAACCGAGCGTCTGCATGGGGCCGCCGTTGCCGTCCAGGAAGCCGCCGCCGCAGGGGATGAAGCACTGCCAGCGGAAGGTCCCCGTGTGATCCGGGGTCATGAAGCTGAACTTCTCCAGCGAGTGCGGGCCCGCGGTGCAGGGCGAGGTGCTGCAGGGTTGCTTGTTGAACAGCAGGGTGTTGGGCGAGGCCATCGGGACGTACAGGTCCAGGCTGGGGATCGCGAACGTGTGGCCCGCGCTGCAGTGCGACCAGGTGTTGATGACCGAGAAGTTCTTGGCTGGTCCCAGCGGCTGGCCGACGGTCTTGAACTGCTGGACGCTGACGTTCCCGCCGATCGTGCCCTGCACCTGGCTCCAGTAGTTGTTACGGGCCGGCGTGCAGCCGTCGTAGCCCAGGATCGTCATGTTCACCCGGGTGTTCTTCGGCACCTGGAACAGCGTGGTGTGCACCCAGGCTTTGGTCTTCGGGTCCTGCACGAAGTAGCTGACCCAGTCGGGCCTGCTGGCGGAATTGTTCTGCGGGTCCTCCTGCAGGACCACGTTGACGACTCCCCCGGACGCCTCCGGCGCGTAGTTCACCACTTCGAGGCTGCCGCCCAGGTAGTGGATGACGATGAAGACCGCACCGGCGACCACGGCGGCGAACGCCACCAGGAGGGTCACGATACGGGCCGGCAGAGACACCAGTCACCACCTCGCTTCTTCGCGGCGCCTCGCGCACACGACTGGGCCGGCCGCAATGTCCCCAGAACTTGCGGGCCGGAGGTCTCGTCTGGTCCTGATCTTGCGATCGTTCGCCTCGCCTGGGCAACCTGGGAGGCACTGAATGACGAAATTGTCATGATCAGGGCCTCTATCCCCGGTAGCATTCCGCCCCCAAGGGCATTTCGGTTACGTTGCGTCCTGATCTACAAACAGGTTGTTACCGCTCGCGGCGCTTGCGACACCTCTGATCACAGAGCAAGTGCTGCAATGGTTTGCCAACTCCCTCTAGGGTTGACCGCACCCCTCATGGCGGTACATCCTCAACTGAGGGGATCGTCCAGGCGGTGGCCTGCCACCGCGCCGCGCTGACGCGTCGCCCAGATATGCCCATGTCACGTAACCCACCTGCGAAGACGGTCCCCCTGCCGGGGTCGTATCCCACGGCGGCGCGGCTCCTCGTAGTTGATGACGAGCCGCAGATCCGTGAGTTCATCGCGCGCGCCCTGACCGCGGCCGGTTATGCAATCGATTTCGCCGGTTCTGGTAAAGAGGGCCTAAGCCACGCCACGGCCGGCGACTATGACCTGGTCATCCTGGACCTGGTCATGCCGGACATGGATGGGCGGGAGATCCTCACCCGGCTCCGCCACGACCGGCCTGATCAGGCCGTGCTCGTGCTCTCGTGCCTGGCGGACGTCACGACTAAGGTGGACTGCCTGGAATTGGGGGCGCAGGACTACCTGACCAAGCCGTTCTCCCTGGCCGAGCTGCTGGCCCGGGTGCGGGTCAGGCTCCGTGACGACGGGCACCCTCTGAACGAGGTCGTCAAGGCGGGAGAGCTCGTGCTGGATTTCGGCCGTCTGGAAGCCAACATCGGGCATGGCCCGGTCCCGCTCACCCGCCTGGAGTTCCTGCTCCTGCGTGAGCTCATAGATCACGCCGGGCAGTCGGTGCCGAAAGGGCAGCTGCTCGCCACGGTGTGGGGCTACGACTTCGATCCCGGCTCCAACGTGGTCGACGTCTGCATCCGGCGCCTGCGCTCGAAACTCGGTTTCGACCTGATCAAGACGGTGCGTGGTGAGGGATACCAGCTCACCGCGTAGAGCCGGGATCGCCGGGTGGATCCGGCAGACCGTGGCCACGGGCCTGAGGGCGGGCGCCCGGCTGCGGCTGCGCCAGCACACCCCGAGGAGCTCCCTCACCCCAGAGCCATCGCGCGCAGTGGCCCCGCCGGAGGCCGGGCC
>JAOPYP010000597.1 GCA_025964635.1 Actinomycetes bacterium
TGGAGCGGGAAATCGCCAGAGCAGGTCACCACGGAGCGGGTCACCCCGTGGAGCGGGCCACCTCACGAAGGGCCACACCGTGTTTCACCCAGGGAATGCCGCACGCCGTGCCGCGTCGTTAGCCGCCGCCCTCACCGTGGCGGTGGCCGGGCTGCTCGCCGGGGCTCCCGCCGCTGCCGCGGCGGAACGCTCAGGTCCCGGCGCCCCGGCCGCGGGGACCCCGACCGCGTTCACCGCACCCGCCTACACCTGCACGATCACCTCCGGAGCGCACTCGGTGAACCGGACGGCCCGGCTCCCGATCAAGCTGCGGGACACCGGGCCGGGCACGGTGGGCTCCACCGACACGGTCACGCTGTCGTCACCGGCGGCCGCCCTGGGCGGCCCGTTCCCGGCGGGCACCTCCGCGGTCGCCTTCAGCGGCGCGCTCCCGGTCACGGGCGCGCAGACCGATAGCGTCCCGCTCACCGGGACCATGACGGACACCGGCCACGGCGTCTTCAGCACGAGCGGCCGGCTGATGCTGAACGCGGCGGGGCTGGACCACATCCTGCCGCCCACCCGGTTCACCGTCACCATCCACGCGGCCAGCGTCATCGCGGTCGTCGTGACGTGCGTCCTGGTGACCACCATGACCGCGACCATGCCGTCGTCCGTCGCGGTGCGGGTCGCGCGGGCGACGGCCACCGGGCCGCTGACGGCGGGGGCCACCCCGGCGGGCGGACCCGGCACCGGCGGTGGCGGCAGCCTGCACCACGCCGGTGACCTGGCCGGCCTCGCCGCGGGCGGGGCAGTCCTGCTGGCGGGCGTGGGGATCACGCTCAGCGGGGTGCGCCGCCGGCGCGGCCGGTCGACGGCCTGACCGCAGCGGCCGGTCGCCGGCCTGACCGCAGAGGAGGTGAACCCAGCACATGGTCCTCCCCCGCCGTTCGCGGCGATACCGGGCCCAGTGGTCCACCCGGACCTACTACGAGGAAGGCCGCCGCCACCGCCGGCGGGCACCGATGATCGTCCTGGGCACCGGGCTGATCATCGGCGGGGCGCTGGTGGCCGTCCATTCCGTGGCCGACCGCGGGTCCCTCATCGGCGGCGCCCTGGAGATCCCCGCGGCCGTGGGCACCTCCGCCCCGCTGCCGGTGACCGCCCCCACGGCCGCGCCGCTGGCCCGGTCCGCCCCGGTGCGGATCGAGATCCCCGCCCTGCACGTGTCGGCGCCGGTAATGCGGCTCGGCGTGGCGGCCAGCGGCAGCGTCCAGGTGCCGCCGCTCGACCAGCACGACCTGGCCGGCTGGTACGACCGCAGCGTCACGCCCGGTCAGCGGGGGTCGTCAGTCATCCTGGGCCACGTCGACTCGTTCACCGGGACGTCGGTGTTCTTCTCCATCAAGACGCTGCGCCCGGGGAACGCGATCGACGTGGTCCGGGCCGACGGGTCCACCGCGGTCTTCGTGGTGGACGGGGTGCGGAAGGTCGTGAAGTCAGCGTTCCCGGCGTCTGAGGTCTACGGAAACGCCAGCTTCCCCAGCCTGCGCCTGGTCACCTGCGGCGGCCCCTTCGACAGCACGAGCCGCCAGTACCTCGACAACATCGTGGTCTACGCGCACCTGGTCAGGGGCTCCCGGTAGTCACGCGGCCGGGCACCGGCGCGGGGATGCCCCCGGTCCGGACCCCGCTCCGGCTGACGGGACGCTGGGGCATGAACATCCAGGCCGCCGTCATGAGCAGCGCCACCAGGAACGCGCAGTAGATCCAGAACGCGGGCGTGACCCCGGTGCTGATCGTGAGCCCGGCCTGCGTGGCCTGCGCCGGGGAGATGCCGAAGGCGGCCGCGGACACGGGCTCGCTGACCTGGACGAGCGCCGAGATCGCCTGGGCCACCATGGGGATGGCGGCCCCCGCGACCAGCAGAGCCCCGAGCCGGACCGGGCGCCACAGGGTGGCGACGATCACGACCGCGACGAGCGCGACCATGACCGCGACATCGCCGACGATGACCGGAGCCGGGTTCGCGAAGCTGTTTCCCGCGGTGAGGGACTGCGTCAGCCCGTTCGCCGTTCGCAGCGTGTAGCTGTCCCACGACGGGGCGAACGCGACCGCGGTCCCGATCGCGGCGAGGGCTGCGATGGCCAGGGTCACAACCCGGCGCCTCTGGCGGCCGTCCAGCTTGGCGGGCGCGTCGGCGGAGCGGAGCCGGAAGGCCAGCACGGAGCCGGCCGCGCAGGCCAGCCAGCCTGCGAGCCCGAGCACCAGCCCGGCGCGCAGCAGGTGCGTGCCCCCGGAGATCACCGTGCCCAGGTCCGCGAAGAAGAGGCCGAACGTGACGACGCTCAGGCCGAGCGCCAGGAGGGCGCCCATCCGCTGCCGGATGCCCCCGGACACGATGAGCAGCGCGCTGGCCGCCCAGGCCGCCAGGTAGATCACGTGCGGCACCAGCTCGGCCGGCTGCTGGGCCAGGCTCGCTCCCGACAGGTAGCCGGGGAAGAGCCCGGCCACCCCGAGGACCACCCCGGCCGCCAGCAGGACGGCCGCGCTGAGCGCTCTCCCCGAGCGGACTCCGGGCCATGCCGAGCGGATCGCCGGCCCGGCCGGACCGGCGGGTCCGGCCGGACCGGCGGGTCCGGCCGGGCC
>JAOPYP010000600.1 GCA_025964635.1 Actinomycetes bacterium
GGCCCGGCCGCGCCCCACACGTACGGGTCGCCCCGGCGGGTCATCGCGTACTGCAGCGCCTGCGCGCCGACCGTGTTGGCCGTGGGCAGGTTGACGTTCGGGTAGTTCCCGGTGCGCTGGTAGATGCTCATCGCCTGGGCGAACGCGGCGCTGTTGAGCGTGTTGACCTTGCCCTGGATGGCCTGCTTTTTGGCCGACATCACCTTGGCCAGGGTGGTGACCTTCGTCTCCTGCTGCACCGCGGTGTCGTGGGCCCGCCGGGCGGCCGCCTCCGCGGTGGACAGGGCGCTGACCCGGTCGCCGTTCTCGGTCTGCAGCTGCTGCATGATCGCGGCCCGGCTGAGCATCGAGCCGGTGTTGGGTGAGGTGAGGACCTGCAGGGGGGTGGCCAGGCCACCGTTCATGTAACTTTCCGCGGCGAGCTGGCCGATCGCGGCCTGGCCCGACACCAGCCGGGTGGCGTCCTGCCGGTAGGTGGTCATCGCGGTCTTGGCTTCCGCGCGGGCCTCGGTGAGCTGGATCCGCAGCCCGTCGTACTGCTGGCTCATAACGTCGATCTGGTGCCCCAGGCTCTTGGCCTGAGCCACCAGGCCGGCCAGGGTGGGCTGCGGGCGGCTGACGGCCGCGCTGCCCACGGTGGCGGGCAGCACCAGGGTGGCGGCCGCGGCCACCCCTCCGACCGTGGCCAGCCGCCGCCCGAGGCGGTGCCGGAATACGGCGGCATGCCGCCGCCGGGCCTGGGGCGCAAGTCCCGCTGCGAGCCAGCGTTCCACGAGCTCTCCTCTCTCATCCCGCCTGCCGGGTTAGCTGACGGGTTCGGGCCAGAGGAGCCCTACCGCTAGGCGCTGCGTCGCGCCCGCTCGCGGATTCACCCCGGGAACACGGGTCCCCGGCTTCCTGGCCGCGTCCTGCGGCGCAGAAACTCGGCGGCCGTGCCGCACTCTGGGGGCTGGAGTGCAGCACGGTGACAGCGATGCAGATTAATGGATCACGGGCTCCTCGGGGGCCAGAACGGCAGAATCCCCGCCTGGCTGTTGCGGGGTGGACCGCTCATTGCCTGGCGGCTGCTTCAGCGCGTTTGACCCGTTGCGCACCGGCCGTCTCCAGGGCCGGGAAGAACGGGCCCCACCTTTCCGGCGATGGTCTTTACCCAGCTCACGGGCGGCTTCCGTGAGCCGGAGAACGAGACGAGATCGGGACGTGATGGGCCGCCGGTAACTCATAGCGACCAATCTGTGATTGATCGCTTACGTAGCGTTCGAAAAGGGCGTTCACCGTGCCTGGACCTGAGCCGGCTGACGGCGGATCATGCCTCGGCCGCCCGGCAGGACCAGGCCAGCGGCTAAGGTGTGCGGGCGATGGAGCACATCATCAGGCGGGCCCGCACCCGCGACATCCGGGCCATCGCCAGCCTGGTCGCCGAGAACGTCGAGTCCGGCCGGGTGCTGCGCAAGGCCACCGTCACCCTCTACGAGGACGTCCAGGAATTCTGGGTCGCGGAGCGGCTCAGCGACCACGAGGTGGTGGGCTGCGGGGCGCTGCACGTGATGTGGGAGGACCTGGCCGAGATCCGCACGGTGGCGGTGCACGAGAGCTGCCAGGGCCACGGCATCGGGCACCGCCTGGTCGAGGCGCTGCTGGACAGCGCCCGGGAGGTCGGCGTCGCGCGGGTGTTCGTGCTCACGTTCGCGCTCGGCTTCTTCGCCCGGCACGGATTCGAGGAAATCGAGGGCACGCCGGTCTCACCCGAGGTGTACGCGGAACTGCTGCGCTCGTACGACGAGGGCGTGGCGGAGTTCCTCGACCTGGGCCGGGTCAAGCCCAACACGCTCGGCAACAGCCGGATGCTGCTCCGCCTGCCGCCGCTTCCCGAGGCCCCGCTCCCCGGGGCGGCCCCGCCCGGCACGCCACTCTCCGACGCACCTGCGCCCCCCGGCCGCTGACGCCCGGTCAGTGGCGCCGGGTTGCTGTCGCCCGGCGGCTGTCGCCCGGCGGCTGTCGCCCGGTCGCCGCATCCGGCCGCTGACTCCTGGCCGTCCCGGTTCAGAGCAGCCGGAGCTGGCGGTCCGCGGGACGCCGGGCCCGCGGCGGCGCGGAGCGGTCCAGCAGGTCCGGGTCGATCGCGGACAGGAACGGCGAGACCCCCGTCTCGGCGCTGCTGCCGTGCCTGCTGCGCCGCGCGGCGCAGCTCAGCAGCAGGTGCGTGCGGGCTCGGGTCATGCCCACGAACAGCAGCCGCCGTTCCTCGGCCGGATCCGGGCGGGCGCCCGGCGCCGCGCCGGGCAGCCAGAGCGGCAGCAGTCCCCGCTCGCAGCCGGCCAGGAAGACCACCTCGAACTCCAGCCCCTTGGCCGCGTGCAGGGTCAGCAGCGCGATGGCGTCCGCGCGGGGATCGAGGGCGTCGACCTCCGCGCCGAGCGCGATCTCGGTCCGGAACCGCTCCATGTCGTCGCCGCAGCGGCGGGCGAGTGGCGCCAGCACCTCGCCCGCGGTGCGCAGGTCGGTGCCGGACAGGCCGCCCCGGCCGGCGGCCGCGGCAAGCCGCCCTACGGCCCCCCGCAACTGGTGCGCCACCGCGGTCCCGGGCGGCCGCGGTCCCGGGTCGCGGCCCGGTGCCAGCCCGGCCAGGGGCAGCTCCCGGAGGATGTCCGCCACCCCGGGCCGCCGCTCCAGCAGGTCGTGGGAGCGTTTCTGGAACGGCAGCCCGGCCCGGGTCAGTCCCTGGCCGAGCGACGCGGCCTGGGCGTCGGTCCGGTAGAGCACGGCGATGTCGGCGAGCCCGATGCCCCCATGGCCGTGACCGTCGGCGCGCCCGCTGTCCAGCGAGTGGAACGACGACCCGCCGAGCAGCAGGTCGATGGTCTCGGCGATCCAGGCCGCCTCGCCCGCCGGATCGGCGGCCTCGTGCACGCTGATCCGGGTGCGGGGAGCGGCCTGCGCGGCCGCCCGCAGCACCCGGCCCGGCACCAGGGTGGCGGGCGCGATGGCCTGCAGGGCGCCGGCCACGATGGCGGGGCTGGAGCGGTAGTTGGCGGTGAGCTGCGCCGTGGAGGCGCCCGGGTAGTCCTCCCCGAACCGCAGGAACAAACCCACGTCCGCACCGCGGAACCGGTAGATGGCCTGGTCCGGGTCGCCGATGACGGTCAGGCCGGTCCCGTCCCCGGCGAGCAGCCGCAGCAGAGCGTACTGCCCCGCGTCGATGTCCTGGTACTCATCCACGCTGATCCGCAGCCAGCGCTCGCGGAGCCGGGCGGCTACCGCCGGCGCGCTGTCCAGCACCGCGACCGCCAGTTCGATGAGGCCGTCGAAGTCCACCAGGTCCCGGGCGGCCAGGCCCTGGCGCAGCAGTTGCCGTCGCTGCGGGTCGGCGGCCGCCTCGGTGAGCAGGGTCCGGCCGCCCCGTGGCGACCCGGCCAGCTCGGCGGCCACCTCCAGCACCGTGCTCTCGTCGGCGACGGTGAAGTCCGCGGCCAGCCCGGCGAGCTCGTGATGCTCGCGCAGGATCATCAGGCCGAGCCCGTGGAACGTGGTCACGGTGAGCCGGGCGGCGCGGCGGCCGAGCAGCGCGGCCAGGCGCTCGCGCATCTCCTCCGCGGCCCGGCGGGTGAAGGTCAGGGCCAGGCAGGTCTCGGCGGGCACGCCCTGCTCGGCCACGCCGGCGGCGAGGCGGTGGGTCAGCGTGCGGGTCTTGCCGGTCCCCGGCCCGGCGATGATCATCAGTGGCGCGGTGGCGGCCGCGGCGGCCCGCTGCTCCGGATCGAGCCGGCCGAGCAGGGAGCCGCTCGTCCTTTCCCCGCGAGAAGCTTCTTCTTCCCTAACGACGTTCCGGGGTGCCCTGCCCCCGCCCTCCTGATCCTTCGCGGCCGGCTCAACCGAGGCGTGGCCGTGGGCCGCGCCGTCCCCGCCCGCCCCATCCCGGGCGGGGACGGGGACGGGGCCGCCCGCCCCATCCCGGGCAGCGGGCGCTGCTGCGGCGCACGCTGGCCCGGCGGGCCGCCGGGGCTCGGGGACCACGCCGTCCAGGGGTCCGGGCGCGGCCACGTCGAACAGCGCGGCCGTGCCCCGCTCGAGTTCGCCCGGCCCGAAGAGCCGGATCACCCCGTACTCGCCGTCGTAGCCGGCCTCCTTGCGCACCGCGCCGGCCCGCAGCCGGGTGATGGCCTCGGCGAGCAGGCTGCCGCCGGCCCGGCTCAGCTCGCCGGGCGGGACGGCCAGCAGGATGGCCAGCTCCGGGCCCAGCGCGGCGACCAGCCGGGTCACCTCGGCGTCGACCCTCTTGCTCTTGGGCCCGGTGCCGAGGAGCTCGCCCAGCACGTCGGGCAGGGAGACCAGGTTGACGGAGCTGGCCGCCCCCTCCGGCCGGTAGCCCACCGGCCGGTCGGCGAGCTCGGTCACCCGGTTCAGTACGCCGATGGTCAGCGGCTTGCCGCACTCCGGGCATATTCCCCCGTGGGCGGCCGACTGCTCCGGCTCTAGCCGGACGCCGCACTTACGGTGCCCGTCCAAGTGGTAACGGCCGCCCTCGGGGAAAAAATTGACCGTGCCGTGCAGGCCGACCCCGGTGCGCAAGGCGCGCTCGATCGCAAAGTAATCCAGTTCAACGTCAAGTGTGGTGGCCTCACGGCCGAGCATCGGGGGTGAGTGGGCGTCCGAATTGCTGACCAGCCGATAACCGTCAAGAGAAGAGCATGTCCAGTTCAAGGGCGGGTCAGAGGAGAGTCCGGTCTCTACCGCAAACACCTGGTCGGCAAGGTCGCCGTAACAGTCGGCGACGACATCGAAACCGGATTTGGATCCTAGTACCGCGAACCACGGGGTCCAGATATGGGCCGGCACGAGATAGCAGCCGGGGCCTGCGTTGAGCGTGATGTCCAGCAGGTGCCGTGAGTCGAGCCCGAGAATAGGGCGCCCGTCGGAAGCCAGGTTGCCAACCTTCGCAAGGGCGGCTGTGATCTTCCCCGCCGCCTCCAGCGTCGGCGCATACAACAGGTGATGAACCTTGCGCGTGCGCTCACCCGCCCGGTAGATCGTGGATATCTCCGTAGAGAGCATGAAACGCACCGCCTGATCACAAGTGGGCGGTGAGTTCCTGCGTAGCTGCTCCGCGAGGTCCGGGCGGAGTTGCAGTAAGCCCGGTTCGGCGGGAACCAGCGTCTCGCGGAGTTCCTCGGCCCAGCCGGGATGGGTGAAGTCCCCGGTCCCGACGACCGTGACGCCCTTGCGCCGCCCCCACCAGGCGAGCCCGGGAATGTCACAGTTCTTGCTGCACGCCCGGGAGAAGCGCGAGTGGATATGCAAGTCGGCGTGAAACATGCTGCGTCGCTGGCTGCCTTCTCCGTAGTCGTGCGCGGCCCGGGCGATCCCGCTGAACTGCGCGCGGTCCGGCCGCCGGGACCGCGCTCCCCCGATCCGGGGCACGTGCCCGATGTCTCCTGATCCGCCGGGCCGCCCTGGTGGCCGGCGGCTCGGACCGGGGGCCGACTAGCCTGCCCGCCTCGTGCTTTGGTGCTGTCTTTAGTGCTGTCCGGCCTGCCGCGCGGTGCGCCGTGTCCCTGGTCCGTGGCCCCTCGTCTGTCCTGCCGGCTGGGGCCCGTGGGCTGGGCCGCCCGGACTGACCCCGCCTATACGGGCCTCTGACCTGCCTATACGACCGGCCCGGACGGGGCAGGCCGGACCGCGGCGTCAGCGCGCATTCGCCTGCTACGCCTGGGATCCTGCCACGGCGGCCCGGGCCGCGGGCGAGGTTCGGGCCAGGCGCGCAGGGCGGTTTCCAGGCCGGCCCGCCCTGGCGCGCCCCTCCCGGGCCTTCCCCCTCGCCTGGCCCCCTGGGGCTCTACGCCTCAGCCTGAGTCCCGCCCGGCCCCGCCGGGCGCGGGCTCGGCCCGTGCAGCCCGACGCGGTCAGGCGGCCGGCGCCGGGCCCG